>NZ_JBHVFE010000014.1:0-48346 GCF_042801945.1 Kitasatospora sp. NPDC057542 | reverse complement strand
GCCACCGAGCCGACCGGTGGCGCCGCCTTCCGACGACGTACGGCGCCGCGGCCGTCGTGGCAGTCGCTTCAGGAACCCAGGTCCCGGCGCGGCAGGGGGCGTTCGCGCCTGCTGTCAGCGGACCTCGGCCACCAGGGGTCCGTACCTCGCCCTGATCTCCGCCTCCGCGGACTGCCACTGCGGGGTGTCGACCACGACGCCGGCGCCGTCGATGGCGAGTGTCAGCGCCTCGATCACCACGCCCTTGGCCCGCCACTCCTCGGTGTCCGCGCGGATCCGGTTCAGGAGCGCCATGAGCTGGCCGCGGGAGCCCGCCGCGTCGGCGAACTGCACCTTCACCGTGGGCCAGTCGGCCGCCGTGCGGGCAACGGCGGCGTCCAGGGCGCTGCCGGGGACCCGCATCACGTAGAGCGTGTTCGTGCTCCGGTCGCGGCAGGTGCCGAAGTAGTGGTCGGGGTAGTCGGTCATCCCCATGTTCTCGATGGTCTGTCCCGCCCGCGCCACACCGATCTCCACCGGATCGGCCGACGGCGAGCCGGAGGCCGTCGCCCAGTCCGTGGGGGAGCCCGAGGAGGTCGGCCAGGCCGTCTGCGAGCCGGACGGCGAGGGGGCGTCCGACGACGGCCGGCCCGACGATGACGACGTCCCGGACGAGGCGGCGTCCGACGACGGCCGGCCCGACGATGACGACGTCCCGGACGGCCGGCCCGACGACGGATCCCACGGCAACTGGCTCGGGTGCTGGTGCCAGCCCGGTGTCCGCATCGAGGTGGGCCCGTTCGTGCAGTTGAGCATCACGGCCACCTGCCCCCGGGCCGTCGCCCCCGGTGTCGGACTCGGCACGCTCACGCCGAGCCCCGCCGCCCCTGTACGACCGCTCCCGAGGCCGCCGAGCTGCGTCAGCGCCCCCGCTCCGACGGCCAGCACCGCCGCCGCCGTCACCCCCCGCACGGCCGCCTGCCGCCTGGCCCGCCGCCGTCCGGCCTCGCGCAGCTCGGCCAGCGGCGGGCTGCCCGCGACCCCCGCCGCATGCGCTCCGAGCCGGGTGACCAGCTCCTCCTCGAACCTGTCCTCAGCGTTCACGGCCCCACCAACTCCCTCTCCCTCACGTTTTCCATGTCCTGTCGAAGCGCCTTGATCCCGCGCGCCAGGTGCGTCTTCGCCGTGGGCACCGAACACCCCAGCTCCTCCGCCACCTGCGCGACCGGCAGGTCCAGGTAGTAGCGCAGCACCACGGCCGCCCGCTGCCGCCGCGGCAGCCCGGCCAGCGCCGTCGCCAACTGGTCGTCCCGCTCGCCCTCCTGGGCCGCCGGTCCGTCGGGCAGCACGGAGGTGAGCACCTCGCGTCTGGTCCGCCGCCACCGCGAGACGTGGGTGCGGACCATCGTTCTGCGGACGTACCCCTCGGTCGCCGCTGCGTCCCGGATCGCCGACCGCTTCGGGTAGACCTGCGCCAAGGCGTCGTGCAGCAGGTCCCGGGCGTCGTGGACGTCTCCCGTGATCAAGTACGCACCCCGCAGCAGGGCCTGGTACCGCGTTGCGACGAACTCGTCGAACGGGTCGGATCCGGAGCCCCCCGGGCGGATCGATTCGCGCTTCATACCCCTAGGACGCACCAGCCACCGAAAACGGATGACAACGGGCCGCTGGGCCGACGGGGCGAATCCACGCGGGCGGTTGCCGGGAGCGAAGCGGCTGGTCGCATAGCCTTTCGCCCTGCCGCCGCCTCGGTGGCGCCGGCTCGGGGACGTGGACAGGGGGCGCAGGTGAGTTCGTCGGGTGCGGCTGCGTCGACGCGGCGGACGAGGTTTCGGGCACGGCTGCTGGAGGGTGGCGCAGGAGAGCCCGCACGGCGCGGGCGCCCGCGCGTCCACGCCGGGTAGGGCGGAGCATGGAACCGGAGGCGGAGAGAGGCGGTGGGACGGCGGTGGCCGGGAAGCTGCGGGTGTTCCTGGGAGCGGCGCCGGGGGTGGGGAAGACGTACGCCATGCTCCGGGAGGGGCGGCGGTTGTACGGCGAGGGCCTGGACGTGGTGGTCGGCCTGGTCGAGACGTACGGCCGGCGCGGGACGGAGGAGCAGCTGGGGGACCTGCCGGTGTTGCCCCGGCGGACGGTGTCGTACCGGGGAACGGAACTGACGGAGCTGGACCTGGGCGCGCTGCTGGCGCGCCGTCCGGCGCTCGCGCTGGTGGACGAGCTCGCGCACACCGACGTGCCCGGCGGGCGGAACGAGAAGCGCTGGCAGGACGTGCGGGAGCTGCTGGACGCGGGGATCGACGTGGCGACGACGCTCAACATCCAGCACCTGGAGAGTCTCAACGACGTCGTCGAGCAGATCACCGGCGTCGCCCAGCGGGAGACGATCCCGGACGAGGTGGTCCGTGCCGCCGACCGGATCGAGCTGGTCGACCTGAGCCCGCAGGCGTTGCGGGCGCGGATGGCGCAGGGGGAGATCTACGCGCCGGACCGGATCGACGTGGCCCTCGGCCACTACTTCCGGGCCGGCAACCTCGGCGCCCTGCGGGAGCTGGCACTGCTCTGGCTCGCGGACCGGGTGGAGGAGGAACTGGCCGACTACCGCGCCCGGCACGGCATCCGGGCGCCCTGGGAGACCAAGGAGCGGATCCTCGTCGCGCTGAACGGCGCCCCGCAGGGCGAGCACCTGATCCGCCGGGGAGCCCGCACCGCGACCCGGATGCACGGGGACCTGCTCGGCGTGCACGTCCGGCTGGACGACGGCACGGCCGAGCGTGAGCCGCCGGGCCTGGCCGCGCAGCGGGCGCTGCTGCGGGAGTTGCACGGCGGTTACGTCGAGGTGAGCGGCGGCGACGTGGCACGTGCGCTGGTGGACTTCGCCCGGACGGAGAGCGCCACGCAGATCCTGCTGGGGCCGACCAGCCGCAGCAGGCTGCGCGAGCTGGTGTCCGGCTCGGTGATCAACCGGGTGATCCGGCTGGCCGGCCCGATCGACGTGCGGGTGCTGCCGCCGCCGGAGCCGGGGTTGCTGACCGTGCCGCCCGCGCCCCGGCGCCGCCGCCCCGCGTTGGTCCCGGTCCGGCGGCGCCGGCTGGCATGGTTGCTCGGACCGGCCGGGGCGGTCGCGCTGACCTGGGCGCTGTCGCCGACGCGCGACTCGCTCGGCCTGTCCGGCGTGCTGCTGTGCCTGCTGCTGGTGGTGGCGGGGACCGCGCGGCTGGGAGGGCTGCTGCCGGCGGCGGGCAGCACCGCGGCCGGGGCGCCGGCAGCGGACTACTTCTTCACCACGCCGTGGCGCAGCCTGACGGTGGAACGGGGCGCGGACCTCGCGGCACTGTTGGTGTTCCTCGCGGTGGCCGGGGTGATCTCCCATCTGATCGACGGTCTGACGCGCCGTTCGCAGCAGGCGGACAGGTCACGGGCGGAGGCGGCGGTCCTCACCCGGTTGGCGGGGGAGACGGTGGAGTCGGGGCCGCGGGTGCTGTCCGATCTGGTGGCGGAGCTGCGGCAGGTGTTCGGCCTGGACGGCGCCGCCGTGCTGGTGCGTGCGGGTGAGGCACTCTGGCAACCGGCGGCCTCGGCCGGGGTGGAGGTGCCGTCGAGGCCCGACGAGGCGTCGTTCTCCGTCGACCTGGGCGACGGCGCGGTGCTGGTGCTGCGCGGCGCACCGCTCACCGAGGAGGACACTCGGCTGCTCGGGCCGTACGTCACGCAACTGAAGCTGGCCCGGGAGCGGGAACGGCTGGCCGCGCAGGCCTCGGCGGCGGAGGTGCTCGCGCACACCGACGCGATGCACACCGCGCTGCTGGAGGCCGTGGGGAAGGACCTGCGGGCGCCGCTGGCGGCGGTGCGTCGGGAGGCCGAGCGCCTGCCGGACCCGGCCGAGGAGCGGATCGACGCCGAGGTGGAACGGATGGAGCGGTTGGTCGCCAACCTGCTGGACCTGAGCCGGCTGCGGGCCGGCGTGATGCCGGTGGTGCTGAGGCCGACGGCGGTGGCCGAGGTGGTACGGGCCGCCGCCGACGGGCTGGTCGGCGTCCGCATCGACCTCGGGGCGGGTCTGCCGCGGGTGCTCGCGGATGCCGGGTTGCTGGAGCGGGCACTCGCGGACGTCCTGGTCTCCGGGGGGACGGCGGCGGTGGCGGTCGACGCCGGCGTGGTGGCCGGGCGAGTGGACGTCCGGGTGACCGTCCACGGCGGCGAGGCTGTTGCCGTGGAGCCCACGGGTCTGGCGGTGGTACGGGGATTCGTGGAGGCGATGAACGGCGAACTGGCCGTCGAAGAGGCACCCGGCGGCGGCACCGCGTACGTGATCAGCCTGGCCCGTGCGGTGGCCTGAGGGCGTGGCGCCGGGTCGGCCGACGGTCCGGGGCACCAGGACCGCGTTGTCGGTCGAGGCGGGTGTTCGGCGGGACCGACTCGTCGATCTGGCAGCCGACTTCAGCCACCTCGCGGAGGGTGCGGCCGACCCGACGATCATGCGGCACGATGTCCGAGCGCGCCCGCAAGAAGAGGGCTCGGCACAAGAAGGGGGCGAACCGCGGCCGCAGGGCCGGGCAGAGCTGACCTCGTGGACCCACCCGGTGCCGCGTGCCACCGGCACCGGGTGCACCCTTCGGGCCCTGAGGCCCGTCGTCCGTCCGCCGGTACGGCGGGCGTGCTGGGCGGCCATTGCGACCGCGGTCGGGACGCCGAGCGAGGTCGGGGTGGGGCCGGCGAGATGGGCGAGTGGTTCCTCGGCCGGGCCGGACGGCGCCCGCGGCCGGTTGCCTCGGTCGAGCAGTCCTCCTGCGGATGTCGAGTCCGCCTCACCACGAACCGCCGATCAAGAGCCGCTCGCCGGACCTGGCCGACCGGCCCGAGGCCGACCTCCGTCTCCGTGCGTCATGGTGGCGCCCCGTCCAGGCGGCCGTGGTTCAGGAGCCGTGGCCCGTGCCGACGCAGCGCTCGGGCGGGGCGACCTTCAGGTACTCGTGCTTGAGGAGGTTGGCGACGTTGTAGCGCTCGGCGTCCGTGAAGTCGGACGGCTTGAACTGGGGGTCGAGCCACTGCTGGTAGCCGAACCCGGGCTGGTTGAAGCCGGCCGCGATCCGGCCCGCCTGCACGCGGAAGGAGCGGCTCACCTCGTAGCAGTGGTAGCTGTTCCCGGGGCCGTTGAGCGAGTCCGGCGGCAGGGCGCGCTTGGCGTAGGGAGTCCCGCCGGTCGCCAGGAATCCGCCGGTCTCGGCCCCGAACCGGTCCAGGGCCTGACCCACGTCCATCGCCTGCTCGTGCATGTCGAGGGTGCCGTTGGTCTCCGCGAAGCCTCGGTTGTCGGGGTACTTCCACTGGGTGCCGTCGCGGTACCAGGCGAGGAACTGGGTCGGCTGCAGGCCCCCGAAGCGCTGGTAGTGGTTCAGCAGCGCCGCCACCGGTCCGGTTGTCGGCAGTTCGGCCGGGCCCAGCTCGGACCGGCCGCAGTAGTAGACGGTCGGGTCGTCCGGAGGGAGGAGGTCCGGACAGTCGGACGGCTGAGGGGCGCGGTGGGACGCCGACCGGTCCGGCGCGGCGACGGCGGTGCCGGCCGAGGCCATCACGGTGAGCGGAAGGGCAGCGGCCAGCGGCAGGACGACGAGCCTGAGCGAACGCATGGGTGGGCTCCAGGAGTGCACGGACGGAGGGGGTGCGCGACGTACGACGCAGCGACAGCGGGCGTACGTGGCACGGTCATTGCACACTCGTACTGATGGGTAGGCGGGCAACCCGGGGAGTGGCTGCGCGCACGGCATCCGGACGGAGCAGTCGACGGGGCCGCGAGGCCTCGGGTGCCCCGCTCTCTGCAGCGGTGGCTTCGGCGCCGTCCGCCCGGGCGACGTGGACCTCATCCACGCCCCCGGCCTCGACGGCCTCGGCCTCGACTTCTACAGCCCCACCCGCGTCGCCGCCCCCACCGAACCCGGCCTCCCTTTCGACCTGGTCGACATCCCCGACGTCCCCCACGCCGCCTTCGGCTGGCTCGTCGTCCCCGGCGCCCTGCGCCAACTCCCCGTCAATCTCAAGGACTTGTACGGTACGGCCCTCCCGCCCGTCACCATCACCGAGAACGACTGCTCCGTCGAGGAGTCCACCGACCCCGCCCAGCCCCACAGCGCGTGGATCGCGCACCGGCCGTTCCGTCGAAGGTCCGGAGCGTCGACCTCGGCCGGAGGGTCTCAGCCGCGCCAGGGCGTTGCCCGGATCTCGAAGCCCGTCAGGCCCTCGGGCTGTTCCTCCCAGACGAGGACCCGGTCCACGATGGCCAGTGGCGGCCCCTGCCTGGTCCACTCGACCAGCCGCTGGACGGTGGCCGAGCTCCCCTCGAACACGGCCTCGACGGTGCCGTCCGGCAAGTTCCGCACCCAGCCCCGCACGCCCTGCGCGGTTGCTTCGTGACGGCAGGTGTCGCGGTAGAAGACCCCCTGCACCTCGCCGGAGACGATCACTCGGCTGCGGATCATCGCCCACTCCCTACGGTGTCCGGGTCACGGTACGGCCCGCTCGCGCGGCAGCGGCCGCGAACGCGCTCGCGTCAAGCACCGCCGCACCGCCCAGGTCGTTGTTGAAGTACACGTAGACCTCGGCCGAGTCCGCCCAGCTGTCGGCGATTCGGCCCACCCAGCCGGCCAGCGCCTGCCGCCCGTACCGGGGCCAGGGCCGGGCCCGCCCGGCGTGGCAGCGCAGATAGCCCCATTCACAGGTCCGCCACAGCGGGGTGACCGGGCGTGACTCCCGGTCCGCCCAGCACAGTGCGGCGTTCCGGCCGGTCAGCACCGCACGGATCTCCGGCGTCCACCACGACGGGTGCCGCGGCTCGACGGCGACCCGCACGCCCGCGGGGAAGGCGGCCAGACAGCCGTCCAGCAGCTCGGCATCCGCGTGCAGCGTGGGCGGCAGCTGGAGCAGCACCGGGCCGAACCGCTCCCCGAGCCCCTGTGCCGCCGCGAGCAACCGCTGGACCGGCTCGGCCGGCTCGTGCAGGCGCTTGATGTGGGTGAGGTAGCGGCTGGCCTTCACCGCGAACACGAAACCCTCTGGGGTACGGGCGTGCCAGTCGGCGAAGGTGTCCGGCGAGGGCAAACGGTAGAAGGCGGCATTGCTCTCCACCGTGGCGAACCGCTCGGCGTACTCCTCCAGCCAGCGTCGCTTGGGTGTCCCTTCCGGATAGAGCACCCCGCGCCAGTCGTCGTACTGCCAACCAGAGGTACCGACGATCACCGACATATCTCCAGCAAACACCCATCTGCCGGACCCGGCCCTCGATGGAGATCACAAGCGGCCGTTGTCGGGAACGCGCAGCTGCCCGGGATGGCAGTGGCGTCGGTCGGGAGCGGGTGGCAACAACGGAGCCACCCGCTCCCACAGGTCGTCCGGAACAGGATCGGCACGCACCCGGACACCCTGCCGACCAAGATCGCCGAGCGCAAGGCCCGCAGCTCAACCCGTCTGGAACGATCGGTAGGTCCTGCGTCGTCCACTCGGCCTCGGTCTCAGCCCGGACGGCGCAGGCAGTCCGCGAGCGCGTCCGCCAGGCCGAGCACCGTGTGCGAGGCCCGGCTCGCGACCACCTCGTCGGGGAGGAGGGTGTCGTACCTCTCCTCCAGCACGGTCATCACTTCGAGCCAGGTCAGCGAATCGATTCCGAGTTCCGCGGACGAGGTCTCCAGCGCGTCGCTGCGGGCACCGAGCCGGGCCCGGAGCGACTCCAGAGAGGCCTCATCCGCCCCAGCGTTCCCAGCCGCTGTCAGGACCGCGCCGATCACCACGCCTACCCAGTCCTCGGCCGCCACCGGGAGCGGCCGATCGTCCTCCTGCCCGTGGGTACCGGCCGGCCGCATCGCCATGTCATCCATCGTTCTTGATCCGTTCCGTGAGTGCCGTCCGATCGAGCTTCCCCAGGCCGGTCCGCGGCAGCTTGTCGAAGATCCGAAGACGTGGCGCGAAGCCGTCCGTGGTGGCGGAGCGCAGCGCCCGCTCGACCGAATCCCGGTCGATCCGGGACCCGGCCACCACGGCGAAGACGTCCTCGAACTCGGCACGGCCGGCCCGCGGGAGCACCACGAAGGCCACCTCGTCCACGCCCTCGACCGCGTTCAGCGCAGCCTGGACGGGGCCGGTGTCGAGGAACGTCCCATTGGCCCGCAGGGCCCCGGGCTTGCGTTCGACGAACCGGACCTGGCCGGAGGCGTCACGCTCGACGATGTCACCGGTCTCCCACCGCAGTGATGTTCGGACGGGCTCGTGGGCGTGGCCGAGCACGGGAGTCCGGGTGCGAATCACCAGCTCGCCCCGCCCACCGACCTCGGGCCGGACGATGTCGACGGAGGGGATCGGCCGGCCGAGGCCGCGCGGACCGATGAGGATCCCCCCGGTCTCGCTCGATCCGTAACCCCGGGTGACCGGGACTCCGAACCGGGTCACGCACTCCGTGTCCAGACTGTCCGGGACCAGCCCCGCGCCGGCCAGAATCGCCTGGGGACGGTTGTCGCCGCGTCGTGCGGTCCGGGTGAGCAGGCTCAGCAGGGCGGGGGTCACGGCCAGCTTGGTGGCCGGCCCGCGGTCCAGGTCCGCAGCGACGCCGGCAGGTGTGGAGAACGGACGGACATCGAGCCGGCAACCCGACAGCAGCGCGCTGAAGGCGACCCCGGAGCCGAACGAGTGCGCCACCGGTACCGGAATGCGTACCGTGTCTGCGGCGTCCAGTCGAAGCCCCTCGCGGTAGCCGGCGTGCTCCGCCAGGAGGCTGTCGACGCTGCGGCGGGCGAGCTTCGGTTCACCGGTGGAGCCGGAGGTCTCGTGCACCAGCGCGAGGGCCTCGGGCACCGGTCCGGCCGGTTCGCGCTGTCGGGTCGCCGTGGGCTCCACGGCCCGTTCCGCGGTCGCGACGAATGTCGCGCCGTCGGCCCGTACCGCCTCCCGTGCGCGGGGGGTGACCCGGACGGCTGCCCCGATGCTCCAACAGGCGACCACGACGGCCAGCATGCTGTCCTGCGCGAGGCCGGTGAGCAGAACCAGGTCGCCGTCGCCCACCCCGGCGCGCTGGTACCACCGCGCACACCGGTCGATGCGGGCCACGGTGGCCTCTGCCCCGGACCCGTCGAGCCTTCCCCCACTGGCCAGGACCGTTTCGGCCAGCTGTCGGCGAGCCTCAGACATTCTGCAGGGGAGCCGGCGTCGACGAGGTCGTCTCCTGGATCAACCGGTCCACACCGATGACGGGAAGGGCCGTCGGGAACGATCCCACCATGCCGATCCACATGCACGCCACGACCCCCGGGTGGGAGCCGAGCCGGCCGGCGACGACAGGCGCATCGGACACGGGCGCGGTCACCGGGTGTCTCCCTCGTTCATCGCCTTCTGTTCGATGAACACAGAGCCCCGTAGTTCGAGTCCGGAGGACTCCACCAGACTCCGCACATGGTCGAGTGTCACGACGAACCGGTCCTTGCCGTAGATCAAATAGCGTTTCCGGTCGCCGGCACCGGAGAAGTTGACAGTCATGACGTTCGCGCCCGCGTCGAGCCCGCGCGACTGCCCACCGCCACCCACCCGCTCCAGCGCGCTGACCGAGGGGATCAGCAGGTGCGGGTAGTTCAGACGGAGCAGGGCGATGACGTTGAGCGCCAACTCGTTGTCGCCGATGGGCTCAAGGCTCATCGGTGTGTTCGGAGCCGGAATGAACGGGCTCACGCTGCACATGTCCGCGCCGATCTCACCCGCCAGCTCGATGTCGTCGATGATGCTGTCCAGGCTCTGTCCCGGCAGACTGGAGATGAGGCCGGTGCCGATCTTGAAGCCGACGTCCTGGAGGTCCCGCAGATGCCGCAGGCGACTGTCCAGGGTTTCGTGACGGATTCTCAGGTGCAGGTCTCGATCGCTGGTCTCGTGCTTGAGGATGTAGCTGGTCGCGCCGAGCGCGTGCAGCCGTTCGTACTGGCCGCGCTTGAGATTGCCGACGTTCAGGAGCACTTCGACCCGGTCGTCGTACAGCCGGCGGATCCGAGGGATCGCGCTCTCCAGGACCGGCAGCACCGCTGGCGTTTCGCCGCCTTGCAGCAGGACGACGTCGATCCCGTTGTCCCGGATGAGCTCCGCGGTCGAGACGATCTGGTCGGCCGTCAGGAAGAACGTGTCGTTCTCACGGACGTTGTCACGGCGCATCGGGCAGTAGTCGCAGTTCACGCGGCACACATTGGTCAGCTCGATGACACCGCGTAGAACGACCGTCGCCCCGAAACGCTCGTTCCGGACACGGCGGCTCTCCGCGAACAGCTCATCCTGTTCTCGGCCGCGTGCCACCAGTAGTCCGTGCATCTCTTCACGGGTCAGCAAAACGTGCCTCCTCACTCGTCGATTTCGGGTGTTTCCATGTCGACAACCAGTGCGCCGGACGGCCGGTGTCCGCACCCGACTCGGCATGGGTAGTGACGGCGCCCGTCAGGGACGGTCAGAAGTCGACTGTCTCCTCGCTTCCACCGACCGTCGCCACCACGCGGCCGGGATCCAGCCGACCCGGGTGCCGGCCGGGTCGGCCTGCTCGATGCCGAGCAGCTCCCCGACGGCGGGTGTCCCCCCACCGGGGAGCGGCACGGTGAGGGTGCCGGGTCCCTGTGCTCACAGCTGTCGCCCGGTGGGCAGCTGGGCCAGCAGTTCGGGATTCCGTCCTACGACGACTGGGTGCCCGACCGCGCTCAGCATCGGCAGATCGGAGATGTGGTCCCCGTACCCGTAGCAGTCCGCAGGATCGAGGTGTGGATAGCCGGCTATCGTCGAGCGCACGGCCTCCGCCTTGCCGGAGCCGACCAAGGGGTCGCCCAGGAGCCCCCCGGTCAGCTCGCCGTCGAACTCCTCGGGCCGGGTGCACAGCACGTGGTCGGCCCGGACATCCCGCGCGATCGGGTCCAGCAGCGCCGGAAACGACCCGGAGACCAGCACGATGGCAGCTCCGCCCGCCTGATGCCGTACCAGGGCCTTGCGGGTGGATGCCAGATAGAAGGAGCCGTCCGCCGAGCGCTCTGCGAACCAGCGCTCACCCCATCGCGCCACGTCCTCGGCCCGCTCGCCGGCCCAGGCCCGGAAGTACGCCCGGTTGGTCTCCTCCCGAGGTATCCCCTGAGACGCCTGTACCAGCAGGGACTCGCGCAGCTGCCGGGCTCTGGAGGTGCCGGCCGCGCCGTGGCGTCCGGTCATGTAGTAGTCGAGGAAGTCGAACATGCTTCTGCAGTTGATCAGGGTCTCGTCCACGTCGGTGAAGACCAGACGGGTCGGCAGGCCGGCTGTGTCCATGGGCACTCCAGGGGTGGGCGACGCTCGGCGAACTCCGGGAGTCGGGCGGGCGGGACGGCTGGGCGGCGGCGCATGGACGTGGCGTCCGCCCGGGTCACGCTGCCGGCCTCTCCCTCCGGCGATGCCCGCGGCGCTGGTGTCGAGGGGGAGTGCCACCGGAAGGTCACGGTTGCGGAAGCGGGTGATGCTCCTCGCAGCCGCCGCGACCGTGTTCGCCGGCCGGGCCCGAGTGGTAGGGCGCAGCGATCCGCCGGCGTACTCGCAGATCGCCGGTCCGCCCGGACGTCGTGAAGCGTGGAGGCGTGTGTACCGATGCATGAGGGCAGTTCTCCTGGTTCTTCTCGATCGGGTGTGACGGGTGGCGCGACAACGCGGCAGCGGGGGTCGGCAGGAGACTCAGAGCGTCGGACGGGCCCCGGGGGGCAGCCCGCCGTCCACGTGGATCGTCTGGCCGGTGATGAACGAGGCGTCGTCGTGCGCGAGGAACGCGAGGGTCGCGGCCACGTCCTCCGGAACTCCCACGCGCCGCACGGGCGTCGCTGCGGCGACCGCCGTGTGGAGGGCGGCGAGGTCATGGCCGCTGGAGCCGGCAGCGGTCAGCGGGGTGGCGATGAAGCCGGGGGCGACGGCGTTCACGGTGATGCCGAACGGGCCCAGCTCGATGGCATGGGCACGTGTCATGCCCTCCAGGCCCGCCTTGGACGCGGCGTAGTTCCCCTGCCCGTGGTTGCCCTGCGCGGAGATGCTGGACACGTGGAGGATGCGTCCCCAGCAGGCCTTCGCCATGTACTTGTGCACGGCGCGCGAGCACAGGAAGGCACCGCGCAGGTTCACTGCCAGCACGCTGTCCCAGTCGTCGGTTGACATGGCGAAGAGCGGTCGGTCCCGAGTGATGCCGGCGGCGTTGACGAGGATGTGGACACCTCCGAACTCCCCTGCCGCGGTACGGACCGTGGCCGAGACCTGGGTCGGGTCCGTCACGTCACAGCCGGCGGCAAGCGCCTGCCCGCCTTCGTCGGCGATGATCCGGGCGAGTTGCCGGATGCCCTTCTCGTCCCGGTCGACGAGGGCGACCGCGGCCCCGTCGCGTGCCAGGCGGAGCGCGGTCACGGTCCCGATCGCACCGGCAGCCCCGGTCACCATGGCCACTCTGTTGCGCAAGGTCGTACCACCGATCTTCAGACGGAGTCATCGCATGAGCGGACCTGGTGAAAGCGGAGAGACTGGGGCGCGCCACAGCGGCCCGGTGGTTCCCGTGCAGGTGACGGCCACGTGACGCGGAGCGCTTCTCCGGGTACGGCGGCCGCGTCTCGAACCCGGTGCCCTGCCGATCCTATTACTAAACTCGTTTAGTAACCCCGATCTTTTGAATTTGGCCTGCCGATGCCCACAATTCGGGGAGGTTCTGCCCGGTATCAGCCGAGGTCAGGGGCCGAATACCGTCACGACCGGGCTCCGTCGGGGTGGCAAGGCGATGACTTCCGGGCCTTGCGTGTACGCGAATCGCATGCTAGCACTAAACCAGTTTAGTAGATCCGGGGCTCTTGACTCATTCGGACGCCGGGTCGGATGATCGCTCGGTGTCCATACGGGCGGTGGCGCAAAGTCCTTCGCGGAGGAGTGAGTTGACGTCATTTCAGGACCTGGCCGATTTCTGGCCGACGCAATGCGATTCGGTCGGTGATTACCTTCGTAGATGCGGTATCGGTGAATCCCGGGCCCGACTCTACGAGCGATACTTCGGATTCTCCGAGATCCGGGTCGCCGACGGCATTTCTCCAGCTGATCAGCTGGTCTCCGCGGCGCGCAATCTGTCGCATCTGGACGATCGAAGGCGGCATATCCGGTACATCCTGCAGGCCCGTACCCTCCCGGTCGGAGCGCCCTATCCCTCCAGTACGGTCCATCAGGTCCGAGCGGCGCTCGGACTGGAGCACGCACAGGCGTTCTGCGTGACACAGCACGCGTGTGCCTCCGGCCTGCTCGCCGTCGAACTCGCCGGGCGCCTGTTGGCAGGGGCCGGCGACCCCGAGGCCCTGGCTCTCGTCGTCACCGGTGAGAAGGCGATCGGCGTGGAGACCAGGGTGATCCCCGAGACGGGGGTCATGGGGGAATGCACTGCGGCGATCCTGGTCGGCCTCGGTGGCCGACACGATCGCGTCTTGAGCTATGCCACGGCGACACAGGGCAATTTCGAGGACGGCGCGGCCATGACCGACGAACAGAGGGCCAGGTTCCAGGACGTGTATCCACAGGTCCTCGCGGACGTCATCGCCTCGGCCGTGCAGCGGGCGGGGTCCCAGATCGACGACATCGACCTCATCCTCCCCCACAACGTCAACCGGATGTCGTGGTTACCGGTCCTGCGCAGGCTGGGGCTACGCGGCTCGGAACGGCTGTTCCTGCGGAACCTGCCGCTGATCGGTCACTGCTTCGGGGCCGACCCCTTCATCAACTACCTGACCGCGCGCAATGAGGGGCGGCTCCGACGCGGTCGGCGGTACGTGCTGACCTCCGTCGGGCTCGGCGCCACGTTCTCGGCGATGGTCGTGGAACATTGAGGACGGATCCGACGATGGCGGAAGACGGTTCCCCCACCTGGGCCGGCAGGATCCGCACCGTACTGGCCGGGTCCCCGCGCGCGCCGCTCGTGCTGCTGGGGAACTTCGAAGTGGAGAACGCGTGGGCGAAGGGCGAGCCCGGCCTCCCGCGGATCGCGGTCGGCGCCACGACGGAGATCGTCAACCGCATGGACCAGTTCGCCCTGCTGCTGGGCTGCGGCGCTGATCACGTCGTCCTCAAGTCCCAGCCGGACCCGGACCATCTGAGCCACCTGGCGGAGCTCGGGTTCGACCTGCCCAGGGTGCTGTGCCCCAGCGCCCAGGATCCCCACCACACCGTCACCGAGGACGTCCTGGCAGACCCCGGACTTCTCCGGGTGCTGAGCGGACTGGCCGGTACGGCAGCGCTGTGGCCCCACGGGATCTCCGAGCGGGAGGAGGCGGTGGCCGAACGGACCGGACTTCGGCTGGCGGGGCCGAGCGCCCGGATCTGCAAAGCCGTGAACGGGAAGGCCTACAGCCGCCGGCTCACCGAGGACCTCGGTCTGCGTCGGCCACGGGGCCGGGTCTGCTCGACCGTTGACGAACTGCTGCGAGCGACCGTCCGGGCCCAGGAGGGGGAATGGCGGCCCCTCGTGCTCAAGGACTCCTACGGGGTGTCGGGCAAGGGCCTGTTGATCGCCCACGACCCCGCGACGCTCACCCGGGCATGCCGCATGATCGCACGTAGGGCCGAGCGTTCCGGGGACGACCGGCTCGACGTGGTCCTGGAGGAATGGGTGGCCAAGAAGGCGGACCTGAACTACCAGTTCACCCTGGGGCGTGACGGCGCCGTGCGGTTCGACTTCGTCCGGGAGGCCGTCACGGAGGACGGAGTCCACCAGGGCCACCGCGTTCCAGCCCGCCTCGACGAGGCCAGGACCGGTGAACTCCGTGAGGTCTCGCAGCGGATCGGCGAACGCCTCCACGATGACGGCTACTTCGGGGTCGTCGGAGTCGACGCGATGGTGGCCCCGGACGACGGGATCTACCCGGTGGTCGAGATCAACGCCCGCAACAACATGTCCACCTACCAGCAGGGAGTCATCGAGCGCTTCGTCCCCGCAGGCGGGGTCGCGCAGGCGGGCCACTACCCGGTGACGCTCCGCGAGTTCCTTCCCTACTCCACGTGCCGGGAGCTCCTCAAGGGCCTGGTCCTGGAACCGGGTGGCAGCGAAGGGCTCATTGTCACCAACTACGCGACGGTCAACGCGGCGCAGCACCGCCTGCGGGATTCGGACAGGGGAGACCGGACAGGGCGAACGAGCTTCGACGGCCGGCTCTACGGAATCACCGTCGCGAACGGAGCCGATCGACTCAGGGAACTCACCGCGGAGCTCGCCGCCCGGATCACCGCGTTTTCGAAGGGGAATCGAGATGAACGCTGAGTTCCGCATCCAGGACGTACCTGTGACCGAGCTGGCCGAGGAGTTCGGCACTCCGCTCTACGTGTACGACTCCGAGGTGATCTCCCGCCAGTACCGCGGTCTACGGGACATCCTCGACCCGGACGTGGAGATCTTCTACTCGCTCAAGGCCAATCCGAACATCGCGGTGTGCGCACTGCTGCGTTCCCTCGGCGCACGGGCCGAGGTCTCCTCGCTGGCCGAACTGATCACCGCCCGACGCGCGGGTGTCGCCCCGCACGACATCGTCTTCCCCGGCCCCGGAAAGAGCGCCGAGGAACTGGCGGCCTGTCTGGACGAGGGCATCGAGGCGATCGTCTGTGAGTCCCTCTCCGAACTGGACCTGATCGACCGGCTCGCGACCGAGCGCAACGTGGTGGCGCGGGTCGCGCTGCGCGTCAATCCCAGCTTCGCGGTCAAGGGCTCCAAGCTGGTCATGGGCGGCACCAGCCGGCAGTTCGGAATCGACGAGGAGATCCTTCTCGCGACCCCTCGCCTCGCCGCCTCGCATCCCTCGGTACGGATCATCGGGGTCCACGTCTACATGGGGACGCGGGTGCTGGAGGAGCGGGTGGTGGCCGAGCACACCGAACGCATCCTCGACCTCGCCGAGCGGGTCTCCGCAGCGCTCGACTTCCCGCTCGAACTCGTCGACATCGGGGGCGGCTTGGGTGTCGCGTACTTCGACGGCGAGCGGGACCTCGATCCCGAGGTTCTGGCCGGGCTGCTCAACCCGCTCGTCCGGAGGTTCGCGACCGCCCACCCGGGCACCCGCATCGCGATGGAACTGGGCCGGTACCTCACCGCACCGGCGGGGGTCTACCTGACCCGGGTACTCCACACCAAGGAGTCCCGAGGCGTCAGGTTCGCGATCACTGACGGCGGTACGCACCACCACGTGGCCGCGTCGGGAAGCGGCTCCTTCGTCAAGCGGAACTTCCCCATCCGGCTGCTCTCCCGGATCGAGGCGGAGCCGGACGAGGCCTGGACCATCGCCGGGCCGCTCTGCACGCCCAACGACACACTGGGGAAGGGCGCTCCGCTGCCCGGCCTGGCCCCCGGTGACCTGATCGGCGTCCTGCGGTCGGGAGCGTACGGTCCGAGCGCGTCCCCCGTCCTCTTCCTCAGCCACGGCCATCCCGCCGAAGTGCTGGTGCACGAGGGCCGGGCCGGCCTCGTCCGCGAGCGGGACCGTCCTCAGGACCTGCTCGCACGACAGTACATGCACGAACTCATCGACGGCGGAGCGAACCCGGACCGCTGACACCGCAGACCGACCGGACCCGACGCACGACCAGGAGGAGACGAACAGGATGAGCACCGACCCCCACGACACCCTCGCCACTGCACGGGTGACAGATGCGGTGATCAAGGTCCTTGCCACCGTACTCAACCGCGAGCCGGCGTCGATCGCGCCACGGACGCGGCTCTTCGACGACCTGGCCTTCGACTCCACCAGCATCCTCGAACTGCTGATGGCCCTGGAGGACGAACTGGGAGTCGAGTTCGATCCGGATGTCCTGGAGCCCGAAGACTTCGAGACCGTGAGCGCGCTCGCCTCGCACGCGGTCGGACTGCTGGAGCAGCCCGAGTGATCTACACCTCCGTCCCGCCCGAGGCGGCCCCCGGAGCCCGTCGCAATCCAGGGCTGCGGCTGGCCCGGCTGTACCTGGACGATTCCGGCCCGACCAGGCCGTACAACGACACCGAACGGGCCTTCATCTCCGATCTCCTGCAAGCCCACGGCCTCCCCGCGGACATCGACCGCGTCGTAGGGCAGTTCACCCCGCTCCGGGACATGCTCGCCCGGATCCTGCCCCGGCTCACCACCCACGACCGGCCCTTCGACCTGGCACTGCTGGCCTGCGCCACACCGGATGCCGAACTCGGCTGGTCGATGAGCCGCCTCGCCCGGGTACTTCCGGGCTCCGGGCTCGGGTTCGCGATCTCCGACCAGGGGCCCACCGCGCCGTTCGCGGCACTGCGGCTGGCCGTCGACGGCGTCGTCGTCGACGATCCCTCGTGCTCGCTGGTGATACTCGCGGACCAGGCCGTCACCGGCCTCAGCGCGGGGCGGCTGCCCGAGGAGTACCTCCCGCACCGTGAGGCGATCGCTGCACTCGTGCTCGACGTGGAGGGCGGCATCGCCTCACTCGACGCGACCCAGCTGCCAGGGGTGCTCCCCGAAGCCGTGCCCACCCTGACGGCTGCCTGGCTGAAGGAGGCCGAAGCGGACACCGGATCCCGTCCCGTGCTGTTGGCGGGGCCCGGGCTCACCGGAACCCTCCGTGACCCGTCGGTCGACGTGGAACCGGTACCTGTGCCCCCGGGGCTGCCGTGCGTGGGCCTCTGGTCGCGGTTCGCCGAGGAACTGCCGCGGCTGCGCCGCACAGGCGGCACCGTGCTGCTGGCCGAGTACGACACGCTGCTCGGCTACCTGGGCCTGTGCCGAGTGGACGTGGACCAGGCGCCCGGCGGGGACATCGGGGCGGCTGTGAACACGGACGGGGCCGGCCCCGATCAACGGGACGCGCCCCACCCGGGGCGGCGGGGCGGCGGGGCATGACCGCCTTCGTCGCACCTGGCGACCCGTCGTCCCCGCCCCACCGGCTGGAGGATCCGCGGTTCCACCGCCACCTCGGCGACGTCGCCCGCCATGGCGGCGCCTTCCCGGCGGTCGGCGCACTTCAAAGAGCCGCCGGGGAACGCGTCCTGATCACCGGTCCGACCGGCCATGGCGTGGCACCGGCAGCTGAGCTCGAAGCCGCGCAGCGGACCTGGCCCTCGGGCCGCACCCTCGAACAGCCGCTGTCCGTCCGTCCAGTGTTCCCCGTCCCACCGGCGGACGGCGCCCTCTTCCTGGTCGAGACCGAGTCCGGTCCGGGCACCACTGCGAGCACCGCTTCCGCCTGCGACGCTCCATCCTTCGCCGTCGCGCTGCTCCGGCTGCGTCTCGGCCTGTCCCTGCGGCTCTACGACGCCTGCTTCGGCTACCTGGGCGGCCGCACGGTCGCAGGTGAGCCCCTGCTGCGCCGGCAGTTGGTCAAGGGAGCGCTGGCCGACGCGGTCGCCGACCAGGTCGCCGTGGAGACCCTGCTCGCCCCAGGGGGCCGACCCGACGCTGCCACCCACGGCGACCTGCACCGTCAGCTCACGGACACCGATCGCGGACTGCTCCGGCTGCTGGGAGCGTCCGGTTTCCTGGCCGACGGCCCCGGCGCCACCGCCCACGTCTCCGAGCTGCTCGCCGACGTCTATGCCCTCGCACCCCTCCCGCCGACCGATGCGAGGACAGCATCGTGACCGAACTCGACGACCGTCTCAGGAAGCTCCAGGGACTGGCCCGGGAATGGTGTGCCGAACTGCGGCCACACTCACTGGCAGCGGACCGGGACCCGGACCGCGCGGTAGAGCTGGCCCACCTCCCGGCGTTGGGACGGCTGGCGACACTGCAGGTTCCACCCGAATACAACCCGGATCCGCTGCGGATCTCCGGACACGTCTACTACCTGACGAGCACCCTGGAGAAGGTCGTGTTCCTGGAGGAAGGCGCGTGGGGCGATCTCGGCCTCATGCTCTCTTCCCCCGGAGCGCCGATGGCCTCCGTACTCGTCGACGAGCTCGGCGACCCCGGGCAGAAGGAATGGTTCTACGGACAGGTACTGGCCGAACCGACCTGGACGTTCTTCGCCCTGACCGAACCCGCGCACGGCTCCGACGCGGCCGCCATGTCCACCACGATCACCCGGATCTCACCGGAGGAACCCTGGCGCCTCACCGGCGCCAAACGCTACGTCGGCAACGCCGCCCGGGCCCGACTCGGCGCGGTCTTCGCCCGCACCGGCAAGGGCCCCCTGGGCGTGAGCGCCGTCCTCGTGGACACGGATGCCCCCGGCTTCACCGCGGAGCCGATCGAGACCCTCGGGCTGCGTGCGGCCCAACTCGGCGCCATCACCCTGGACTCGGTGGAGGTCGCACCCGAACGCCTCCTGGGCAGGCACCTTCCGGCCAGCCGACGCGGCATGGCGGGCTGGCTGCGGACCTTCAACCGGCTGCGCCCCGTGGTCGCGAGCATGGGAGTCGGGCTCGCGAGGGCCGCACACGAGTACACCCTGGCCAACCGTCGCCGCTTCTCCGCCGAGGAGCAGTCACGGGTCGAGGCCGTTGCACGCCGGATCGAATCGGTGCGGCGCCTGACTCGACGCGCGGCGGCGGCCGTGGACGCCGACCCGGGTGCCGGCGAGCTGGCCAACATCGCCAAACTCCGGGCGGCCAGGCTTGCGGAGGACGTGACCCTCGGGGCGCTGGATTTCTTCGGGCCCGCAGCACGTGTCCGACATCCCGTCCTGGAGAAGCTCGCCCGAGATGCGCGCGGGATCGAGTTCATGGAAGGCACGGGGAACATCCAGCGCCTCAGCATCTTCAACAGGATCGCCAAGGGAAGGCACATCAATGACTGACCCCGCCGAGGAGGCCGGCCCACAGGCCCCGGCGACCGCGGGCCACACAGACACGCTGAGCAGCTCAAGGGCGGTATCCGAACGGGTCCCCGGCGCGTCGACGCGGATCCGCCGCCTGGCCCTGCCGATGACCGCGGGGGAGATCGTCGGGTACCTCCAGATGCTCGCGCTGGTGGCCATGGTGGGCCGGATGGGCGGCGACGCCCTGTACGTGCGCTCGCTGTTCGTTCCCCTCGGCATGCTCTTCGGTGCTCTCAACTCCGCCCTCGCCGTGACCGCCCAGGTCGCCTGCTCCATCAGCAAGGGCCGCAACGCCCCGGAGAAGGCGTTCCCCATCGCGGTGAGCATGATGAAGGTCTGGGTCGCCCTGGGCACCGGCCTGACGGTGCTGGTCACCGCCTGCTCCCCGCTCCTGGCAGCGTTCTTCGACGTCAGCGCCTCCGCCAGGCCCGACTTCATCCGGTTCCTGTGCTGGATGTCCCTCGTCAGCCTGCTGGGCTTCGGGCCCGCCGTGTGCGCGTCCGCCCTGAGGGCGTTCGGGTTCGTCCGGCAGGCACTCGTGGTGTCCCTGAGCGGCGCCGCTCTGGAGCTCGGCCTGGTGGGCGCGCTCGGCCTGGGCGCCGGGATGGGCATGGACAGCCTTCCGGTGGCCGCCGCGGTCACCGCCGTGGCGGGAACGCTCGCCGGCCTGTGGATGCTGCGCCGCACCGGACTCAGCAGCGCCGGACAGCGGTCGCCGTGGCAGCCCGAGGTCATCGGGCTCATCAAGAGCGTGGGTGTCCCGGTGGCCTTGACCATCGGTGTGATCTCGCTCTACAGCCTTGCCATGATCCGGGTGCTGAGCCCGTTCGGGTCCGCAACCGTTTCGGGGTTCGCCACGGCGTCCTCCGTGCAGAGCCTGGTCATCATGCCGGGCCTCGTCCTGGGCTCCGCCGCGGCCATCGTCCTGAACCAGCAGCGGGGTGCGGGCACCTACACGTCCCTCGGCCCCACGTACGCGGGCGCAGTCAGGATCGCGTTCGGGGTGTACGCCGTGATCGCTCTGGTGGCTTGGGCGGGCCGGGACCTCATCGCCCAGGTGATGACCGACGATCCGGTGGTCGCCGAGCAGGCCGCCCGCTATCTCGCCATCGTGGCGCTGACCTACGTTCTCCAAGGCCCGGTGCTCATGGCACTGACACTGATGGAACACGTCGGGGGCGGGCAACGCGCGCTGCTGCTCAACATCGGCTACTTCGGCGTCAACATCATTGCCGGTTACTGGGCGAGCCGGGCATTCGACAGCCCGGACGGGCTGTACTGGGCCGTAGCCGCGTCGAACCTCCAAGGCGTCGTCGTCCTGCTCATCGCGGCCTCCTTCATGAGGACGCTCGCTTCGAAGGACGACGGAGCCGGCACACCGTGACGAGCAACGACCCGACGGCCTCCCGGCCGACGTACCCGCAGCCGGGTCCGTCATCGCCGGGGAAAGGTGTCGCCCACCTCTGGCGCATCGACGTGCCCGTCGTGCTCCGCACTGACGAGCCGCACCGGTACCTGAGTGGAGCGGAGCAGCGCCGCACGGCACGGATGGGAGATCCCGCGGTCCGGGCCCGGTACCAGACCGTGCGTGTCGCGCTGCGCGACGTCCTCGGCCGGTACCTGGCCGTACCGCCGCACCTCGTCGAACTGCGGACCGGTGCCGGAGGAAAGCCGGAGATCGCCCACAGCCCCCTGCGGTTCAGCCTGTCCCACTCCGGAAGGCTCGGCCTGCTCGCGGTGACGTGGGCCCGCGACGTCGGCGTGGACGTCGAACGGCCGGCTGACGGGCGCGACTTCGGAGCGCTCGCCGCCCGGTACTTCCCCGAAGCCGAGGGCAGACTCGTGAACTCCGCCGACCCCGCTGACCGGGCCGGGATCTTCCTCCGGCTGTGGACGAGGAAGGAAGCCTGCACCAAGGCGGCCGGCGGCCGGATGCTCGGCCCGGGCCTGCGCATCCCGGCAGCCGGATCGCTCGCGGCCGGGGACGGCCTGGTGACCCACGATCCGTCCTGGTGCGCGCCAGGAGGAGTCTGGACGATCCGTGACGTCCCGGCCCCGGTGGGGTACCAGGCGGCGCTCGCCCTGGCCGGACCCGAACCCGCTCGATTCATCCTCAGACGATGGGAGCAGCAGTGAACGCAGAGAACACCGTGACCGCGCCCATGTTGTGGGGCCAGGAGTACTACTGGTTCAAGTACTTCGACACACCCGCATACGGCACCACCCCGGACTCCATCAAGATCTCCCGCGTCTGGAGGGTGCCCCGAGGTGTGCCGGACGACGATGACTCGGTACTGGCGGCCCTCGACGAGCTCGTCCGCCGCCATGAGGCACTGCGGACCAACTACCTGGTCGACGACGAGGGCCGACCGGTTCAGGTCATCCGCCCGCCGACCCCGACGGGCTTCGCCTTCCGGGCGACCGGCGAGGCCGCCGACCTCCCCGCGCTGCAGGAGCGCCTGGCCGCGCCGCCCTTCGACCCCGCTCGCGACCGTCCGCTGCGCGCGGCCCTGGTCAGGTCGGCCGGCGGTGGGACCTGGGTCGTCCTCACGGTGCTCCACGCCGCAGTCGACGGGTTCAGCTGGCCGGTGCTGGGCACCGAGTTCGAGGCACTGCTCGCCTCGGGCCCAGCCGCCGGGCCGCCACCGCCCGCCGCCCGCCAGCCCCGGGAACAAGCCGTGCTGGACCAGGGGCCCGATCGGGCGGACCGCAGGGAGCGGGTCCGTCAGTACTGGCAGTGGGCGTTACGGTCGATGCCCCAGAGCATGTTCCCCGGGTTCAGGCCGGCACCGGTCGGTCACTTCGGCGGGCACACGCCGCCGAGCCCGTACCGGCGCATGGTGCTGACCTCCCGCCGACTGGCCACCGCCGCAGAACGCGTGGCGGCCCAGCGGCGGGTGACCCCGAGCACGGTCTATCTGGCGGCGTTCGGCATCGCCCTGTCCGCCATGTCGGGGAACGAGCGGTGCGCCATCTCGATGGACACCTCGAACAGGTCCGAACCGCTGCTCAAGTCCGCGGTGGGCTGCTTCTTCCAGCCCGCCCTGGTCATCCTCGACGCGGATCCCGACCAGAGCGCGCAGGACTTCCTCAGCACCGTGTTCCGCTCGGCCATGCGAGCCCAACGCCACTCACGCTATTCCCACCTCGACGTCTTGGCGGAGCAGACGCGCATCGGCTTCGAACGGGGCATGAACCTGCGCATCGGCGTCACCTACAACTACTTCTCGGAGCGTGGAGCGAAGGACACCGCGCGGACCGACCCGGCCGACCGCGACGGCAACCGGGACGACGACGGAGCAGACGGAGCACCGGACATCGAGATCCGTCCGGCTTCGATCGACTGGCAGGACAACAGCGCCGACCTCTACCTGGCAGTCCAGGCCGATGACGACGGCGTCGCACTCGCCATGCACGGCCACGTCTCGGTCACCGACACCGACCGGATCACTCGCGCCCTGCACGGCATCGCCACCGTGATCTGCACCTGGGCGGACCACAGCGAGACGCTGGAGACGCCGATCGGTCGGCTGGCTGACGACCTCGGCATCCCCCGCGGGCGCCACGGGACCGGTTGGACGTATCTCGACCACTCCTGGATCGACACGTCCGAAGTGACCCGCGGACTCTCCGCGTTGCCAGGGGTCACAGCAGCCGCCGTGTTCCCCGAACCGGTCGATGACGGCGTCGGGCTCACGGCGTACGTGAGCAGCAAGGCTTCCCCGGCCGAGCTCCGTGCCGCTCTGGCAGCCATGCTGGCCGAACGTCCCAACCTGGTACTACCGCACCGGTTCGTGGTGTGCGCGTCCGCACCGGACGACGCCACGACAGGGTCCTGGGCCGCGCTCGAGCCGACCGGGACGGGAGACGGCGCCCCGGACGGGAGGCTGCCGCGGACAGCGGCCGAGCAGGCTCTGGCCGAGGCACTCTCGGCGTGCTGCCCGGGGCTGGTCCCCGACATGGCGAGTCCGTACGTGCCACTGGGCGGCCAGGTGATCCGAACACCGCGGGTCATCGCCTGGCTGGCCGAGCGAGGATTCACCGGGATCATCCCGGCCGATCTCTTCGGACCGCTTCCGCTGGAAGCGGTGGCGGAGAAGCTACGGGAGAGGAAATGACCGGAGCCGGCCGGACCCCAGCGACACCGCCGGCGCTTCCGCTGCGGCGGGAATGCCCCTACCACCCGCCGCGCGCCTACGAGGAACTGCGCGACCGGGGCCCGTTGACCGAAGTCCGGCTCTTCGACGGCCGGACCGTGTGGGCAGTCACCGGTCATGGCCTGGTGCGCGACCTGTTGTCCGACGCCCGGCTCTCCGTCGACCGAAGCCACCCGGACTTCCCACGGCTGACCAGGGTCCTCACTTCGGTGCCACCCGAACGCCGGCGCGCCATGCAGCCCCTGCTCAGTACCGACCCCCCGCTGCACGCCGAACAACGGCGAGCCCTGCTGGCCGGATTCACCCTCAAACGGGTCCGTGCCCTCCGGCCGGCACTGGAGGGGGCGGCCGACGCCCACCTCAACGAGATGGTCGCGGAGCAGGGCCCGGCCACCGACCTCGTCGCGGCCTACGTCAGACCGCTGGTCACGACGGGCATCAGCCTCCTGCTGGGCGTCAGAGGCCGGGACGAGTCCGTCCTGAAGGACCTGCTGTCCCGACATTTCGATCCGATTCCGGCCCTCATGGACCACTTCACCGCCCTGTTGAACGACGGATCCGGGCCTGTGCGCCCCGACACGGACCTGCTCGGCCACCTGCACGCCCGGATCGCGGAGGGCACACTGGCCGCCGAGGACGCGGCGAGGTACCTGACCGTTCTGGTCGTCGCGGGCCAGGACGTGACGGTCCACACGATCGCCGTCGGCGTGCTGGCCCTCCTGGCCCACCCCGCACAACTCGCCGGACTGCGCAGCGGGCAGGTGCCATGGCCCGGTGCGATCGAGGAGCTGCTGCGCTTCGTCTCCCTGACCGGAGGGCTGGTGCGGCTGGCGACAGCCGACATCCCCACGACGGCGGGCCTCATCCGGGCCGGCGACGGAGTGCTGCTCCTCAACCCGGCGGCCAACCGTGACCCCGCCGTGTTCGACCGCCCCCACGAACTCGACCTGCTGCGGCCCGCGCGCAGCCATCTGACCTTCGGGTTCGGCGTCCACCAGTGCATCGGCCACAACCTGGCCCGCTTGGACCTGGAAGTCGCCCTCCGGCGACTGTTCACGCGTCTCCCGTCCCTGCGACTCACCGTCCCGGTCGAGCAGGTGCCGCTGCGCCAGGGGCTCGTCTCCGGCATCACCTCGCTCCCGGTGTCGTGGTGACAGCGGGCCGCACGGGGCAGCAGCACGACTACGCATTCCCGGCTGGCGGAGGCCGTCTCCCGCCCCGACACAGGTAGGAGAAGAAGAAGTGGATGACAACGTCGTGGAACCGGTCAACCTGGTCGCGCACTTCCTGGTGGCCGACGGCTACGGCAGCCTGGCGGAGTACACGGCCGTCGGCATGGCACGGGCCGGGGCCAGGGTCAACGTCCTGCCCATCAAGGTCTTCCCCGAGGGCCTGAGCGCGCCGATGACGACCCTGCTGGCCGAATCCACCGAGTTCACGGGCGGCCCGGTCCTGTTCTCGGCCGCGCTGGAACCGGAGCTGGAACAGTACGCGGGAGTGGAACACTTCGTTCACACCATGTGGGAGTCGAGCCGGCTCCCCGCCGACTGGCCGCGGAAGCTCAACCGTGCGCGGGCCGTCATCGTGCCCACCAGGTTCGTCGCCGACGTCTGCCGGGCGAGCGGAGTGACCGTTCCGGTCGAGGTCGTCCCCGAGGGGGTGGACGCCGGGCTCTACCCCCTGCTGAAGCGGCCGCCGCGATCCGGCCTGACCACCCTCATGGTCGGTACGGTCATCCCGCGCAAGCACGTCGTCGAGGGGATCGAGGCCTGGAGACTCGCCTTCGACGGCGATCCCGAGGCGCGCCTGGTCATCAAGTCGCGCTTCAACACGGCGGCGGCCTACGGCCTCCGGGTCGATGATCCGCGCATCACGGTCATCGACGAGCCCGAGATGGGACGGGGGATCCTGCACTGGTACGAGCAGGCGGACGTCCTACTCGCCCTGGGGAGCGAAGGGTTCGGGCTCCCGCTGGTCGAAGCCATGGCCACGGGACTGCCAGTGATCGCGCTGTCATCCGAAGGCCAGGGTGACGTGTGCGCGGACGCCGCCGACCTGGTCCTGGCCGTTGCTCCGGGACGGTGGGAAGCCGTCGACGAGCCGGGATACGGGCGGTGCGGGGTACGCGGCGTACCTGATGTCCGGGAGGTCGCGGCGCTGCTCTCCTGGGTGGCGGGACACCGCGACGAGGCCGCCCAGATGGGCGCGGCTGCCTCCGACTGGGTTCACCGCAACCGCGACATCTGGGCCAAGGGGCCGGCAACGCTCGACGTGATGGAGCGGTACCTGCAACCCCGACGGCCGCTCAGGGCCCGATGAAAGCCACTGTCACCACTCAAGAGGGGGATCGATCACACGTGCTCCATCACCGGCACACCGCGGACACGGTGTGCGTCATCGGCCTGGGATACGTCGGCCTGCCACTGGCGGTGGCGCTGGCCGCTCGCGGCCGCAGGGTCATCGGCGTCGAACGGAACCGCGAAGTGGGCGAAGAGCTCCGCCACAAACGAGCACACGTGCACGAGGCAGGACTCGAACTGGCCGAAGCCGTGGACAGC
This sequence comes from Kitasatospora sp. NPDC057542, assembly GCF_042801945.1. Classification (NCBI taxonomy): domain Bacteria; kingdom Bacillati; phylum Actinomycetota; class Actinomycetes; order Kitasatosporales; family Streptomycetaceae; genus Kitasatospora; species Kitasatospora sp. NPDC057542. The sequence goes on along the minus strand of NZ_JBHVFE010000014.1, from coordinate 21,867 downwards.
GGAATGCTCACCGTCACCGAATCCCTGCCCGACGGAACCGGAGTCGGCACGTACGTCGTGTGCGTCGGCACCCCGGTGGACGAGGCGGGTTCACCGGATCTGTCCCAGTTGGAGGGAGCGCTCGCCGCACTGGCCGGTCTCGTCGACGACGGAGACCTGATCGTGCTGCGCTCCACGGTTCCGGTAGGCACGTCGCGGCGGTTGCTGGCCGCCCTGCGGACGCACCGCGACGTCGACCTCGCATTCTGTCCGGAACGGACGGTTCAGGGCGCGGCCGTGCGTGAACTGCGCACGCTCCCGCAGATCGTGGCCGGCAGCAGTCCACAGGCCGTCGAACGGGCCGCTGCCCTGTTCCGACTGCTCACGCCCGAGATCGTGGAGGTCTCGTCACTGGAGGCAGCGGAGATCGCCAAGCTGGCGTGCAATTCCTTCCGGTACACGGCGTTCGCGTTCGCCAACGAACTGGCCAGGCTCTGCGAGAAGGTGGGCGTCAGCACCCGGGAGGTCCAGCAGGCTGCGTCCACCGGGTACCGGCGTGGCGCGATGCCGGCACCAGGGCCCGCCGGCGGCTCGTGCCTGCCCAAGGACATCAGGATCCTGTCCCGGGCGTTCGACGACTACGGACTCGGACCTTCCGGCCTGGTCGACGGAGTCGGCGAGGCCCATCGCGCCGTACCGGACAGACTGGCAGTCGACGTCATGGAGCACACGGCCAAGGTCGCCGACTTCGGACAGCTGGAAGTGGCACTGCTCGGTGTCGCCTTCAAGGGACATCCGGAGACGGACGACGAGCGGTGCTCCCCGTCCGTGGACCTCCTCGAACGGATCCGCCGCCGGGCCGATGCCGTGACGATCCGTTCACACGACCCTCTGGTCCCGCACAGGAGACAACGGGCCCTCGGATACCTGCCGTGTGCGGAGGTGGCCGAGGCGGTTCAAGGCGCCAACGTCGTGATCCTCGGGACCAACCACCGGATCTACCGGAACCTGTCACTTCCCTGGCTGACCAGCAGGATGGAGCACCCCGGCCTGGTGTACGACATCTGGTCCCTGCACGCGGACCAGGTGCCCGAGGTCCCCGACGAGGTGATGTACCTCGCGTTCGGTGAAGGTCAGTTGAAGTAGGAAACCGCACGAGTCGGAAGGCAGGACAAGCAGGTGAAGGTGTTGGTCACGGGCGCGGCGGGATTCATCGGCGGCTACGTCGTGGAGGAGTTGCTGGCGCGCGGGTACACGGTCGTCGGACTGGACAATCTGTCGAAGTACGGACGACCTGCCCGCGCCCCGATCGAACACGAGCGGTACACCGAGGTGGTGGGTGACGCCGGAAATGCCGAGCTGCTGCACGAACTGTCCGCCGGCTGCGATCACCTGATTGCGAATGCCGCCATGATCGGCGGCGTCCGGTACATGAGCGACCTGGCATACGACATCCTCCGTGAGAACAACCGGATCGTCCAGACGGCGGCCGACATCGGAATCGCCCGGCGCGGGCAAGGGCTTCGCAAGGTCACCTACGTCAGTTCGTCCATGGTCTACGAGAAGCACGACGGTGCGGGTTTCCTGGAGGGCGACGAGCGCAGGGTCCCGCCGCCCGCGACGGCGTACGGATTCCAGAAGCTGTCGGTCGAGTACTACGCGAGGGCCGCATGGTCACAACACGGCGTGCCCTACACCATCGTGCGGCCGTTCAACTGCGTGGGCGCCGGCGAGCGGTGGGCTCAGCACGAAAGCACGTCATCCGACCAACTGCAGCGAATGGTCCGCGGCCACGTGATACCCGACTTCGTGGAACGCGCCCTTCGATGTGAGACCCCCTTCCGCATACTCGGCGACGGGCGTCAGTTCCGCACCTTCACCTACGTACGGGACATGGCCCGAGGCATCGTCCTCGCCATGGAGTCGGAGGCCGCGCGCAACGACGACTTCAACCTGTCCGGTCGGGAAGGATGCACGGTGGCGGATCTCGCCCGCCTCGTCTGGGAGCGCGTCAATCCGGGGCTCCCGATGGTGGTGCGACACGAGCCGGCGCTTCGTGACGACGTCAGGGTTCGACACCCCGACACGAGCAAGGCGGCAAAGGTCCTGGGATTCCTGCCTGAGACCCCCCTCCACGTCATGGTGGACGAAGTCATCGAGTGGGTCCGGGAGCACGCATGACGTCAACCGTGAACCTGGCCGGTGAGTTCTACGTCCACGACGGCTACGCGGGAATCTCCGAGTACATCGCGGTAGGCCTGTCCAGACTCGGGATCAGGGTCAACCTGCTCCCGTTCAAGACGGACCGCAACGGGCTCTCGGCCGAACTGCTGCGGATCCTGGAGCAGTCCGGCCCCGAGGTGCCCGGCCCACTGATCTTCAACTCCTGGGTACGGCCGGAGCTGGACCGCTTCGCCGGGCGCGAACACCTCGTCCACACCATGTGGGAGTCGAGCCGACTCCCTGATTGCTGGCTGGAACCGCTGAACCGGGCGCGCGCACTGATGGTTCCGACACGATTCGTGGCGGACATGTTCCGGGCGAGCGGAATCCGGGTGCCGATCGAGATCACGCCCGACGGCGTGGATCCGATGGTCTACCCGTACGTGGCCCGGCCGGAGCGGGAGGGGATCACCACCCTGGTGGTGGGGACCGTGGTACCGCGCAAACACGTCCCCCAGGCGATCCGGGCCTGGCAACTGGCCTTCGAGGACGACCCGACAGCCCGACTGGTGATCAAGGCGCGCTTCGGCGAGGAGGGGCGCGCCGGACTGACCGTACGGGACGAGCGGATCACCATCGTCTCCGAGAACGAGCCGTCCCGAGGGATCCTCCACTGGTACGAGCAGGCGGATGTCCTCCTCGCCCTGGGCAGTGAGGGGTTCGGTCTGCCCCTGATCGAGGGCATGGCTACCGGGCTCCCCGTCATCGCCCTGTCGTCCGAGGGCCAGGGCGACGTCTGCGCGGACGCCGCCGATCTGGTACTGGCGGTGCCACCCGCTGCCTGGGAAGACGTGTTCGAGCCGCACCTGGGGCACTGCGGAGTCCGTGGCGTACCCGATGTCCGAGAGGTGGCCCGCCTGCTCAGGTGGGTGGCCGACCACCGCACCGAAGCCCGCGCACTCGGGCTCGCGGCCTCCGAGTGGACCCACAGGGAACGCAACATCTGGCGGAAGCCCGCCCTCTTCCTCGACGCACTGGAACAACACTGGCCTGGCCCCTGACGCAGGGGACAACGGCCGTCATCCCTCCCCGTCCGACCCGTCGACGGGTTCCTCTGGTGTTTTGGCGCAGTGTCAGTAACATGAGTGCTCCTCATGTTCTCGCCAGGAGGCTGCCATGCCGGATCGCTACGACCTGCCGGCGGGATTCCGCTGGGGTGCCGCCACCGCCGCCTACCAGATCGAGGGGGCGGTGGGGGAGGACGGCCGAGGGCCGTCCGTCTGGGACACGTTCGCCGCCCGCCCGGGCGCCGTACGCGACGGGCACACCGGCGCGGTGGCCTGCGACCACTACCACCGGTACCCCGAGGACATCGCCCTGATGAAGGGCCTCGGACTCGACGGCTACCGCTTCTCCATCGCCTGGCCCCGCGTCCTGCCCACCGGCGCGGGCACCGTCAACCCCGCCGGACTCGCCTTCTACGACCGGCTCGTCGACGCTCTGCTGGAGGCCGGCATCACCCCACTGCCCACCCTCTTCCACTGGGACCTCCCGCAGGCCCTGGAGGACGGTGGCGGCTGGCTCAACCGCGACACCGCGTACCGCTTCGCCGAGTACGCCGCCATCGTCGCCGACCGCCTCGGCGACCGGATCCCCGCCTGGATCACCCTCAACGAGCCCTTCGTCCACACCGTCTTCGGCTACGCCCTGGGCACGCACGCCCCCGGCCGCGCCCTGATGTTCGAGGCTTTGCCCGCTGCCCACCACCAACTCCTCGGCCACGGCCTGGCGGCGTCCCTGCTCCACGAGCGGGGCCTGGAGGTGATGCTCTCCAACAACCTCACCCCCGTCGAACCGGCCTCCGACTCCGCCGAGGACAAGGCCGCCGCCGAGGCCTACGACGCCTTGCACAACCGGCTGTTCACCGACCCCGTCCTCCTCGGCCGCTACCCCGACCTCTCCGCCCTCGGCGTCCCCGACGACATCCACGGCGCCGTCCACCCCGGCGACCTCGACCTCATCCACACCCCCGGCCTGGACGGCCTCGGCCTCAACTTCTACAACCCCACCCGCGTCGCCGCCCCCACCGAGCCGGGCGGCCTGCCTTTCGACCTCGTCGACATCCCCGACGTCCCCCACACCGCCTTCGGCTGGCCCGTCGTCCCCGACGCCCTGCGCCGACTCCTCCTCCACCTCCGCGACACCTACGGCAAGGCCCTTCCGCCCCTCACCATCACCGAGAACGGCTGCTCCGTCGCCGAAGACACCGACCCCGACCAGCCCCGCATCGACTTCATGGCCGCCCACCTCGACGCCCTCGCCCAGGCCGCAGCCGAAGGCGTCGACGTCCGCGGCTACTACACCTGGTCCCTCCTCGACAACTTCGAATGGGCCGAGGGGCTGTTCAGCCAGCGCTTCGGGCTGGTCCACGTTGACTTCGAGACCCAGCGCCGCACGCCGAGGGCCTCATATGCCTGGTACCGGGACCTGATCTCCGTTCACCGGGCCCGTTACTCGGTGTAGTTGACATCAGTCGATGTGGGATCGTATGGCCTCTTGGTGTCTACCGAGAGGCCATCCTGATGGCGTGGCCCGCAGCAGCTGTGATCATCGACGAGGCCTCGGAGCAGCCGATCCACCTGGACGTCCCGCCCAAGCTCCCGGACGGTTGGCGCGCTCACCGGGTGGTCATCACGCACCTGGAGCGCCCCGAGCATCGGACCAGGCTGCACTGACGAGTTCTTCGCAGGCCGGATCACGGGGCCGGGGCACGGGGTCCTCGACCACACGATCGGTCTGCGGGGACGCAGGGGAAGCGCATTCGGCACGCGAGCGCCGGTGTCCGTACGCGTACTGTGGGGCCCGACGGGGAGGAGGGGAGCTGTTGCGCAGGGTGCCGCCGGAGATGTTCCGGTTCACGACGGGGGAGAAGGCCGAACTCTACGGTGCGATCCTCCAGGCCTTCGGCGCGGCCAACGAGCGGTTGGAGACGGCGCTCGGGCTGGATGACGTCCGCGCCCGGCTGCGGGCGGTCGGCTGGCTCGACGCGGTCGACGACGACGATCTCCAGGAGGCGCTGCGGAAGCTCCGGGAGTGGCAGTTGCTGGACGTCGTCCAGAACCACGCGGAGAACTACCGGACCGCCGAGGAGTACGAGCGCCGCAACCTCCAGTACTCGCTGACCCGGCGCGGTGAGGCCGCGTTCGCCGGGGTCGAGCACGCCCTGTCCGTGCTCGCCTCGACGGGGGCGCTCCAGACGGCGGTGCTGGAGGCGATCACGGACCGGCTCGACGAGCTGTACGTCCTTGTGGGCGACTCCACTTCCTCGGACCGTCGGGTCTTCACCACCCTCCAGGAGCTGGAGGGCCATCTGGAGGCGCTACTGTCCAACACCAAAGCGTTCAACGGAGAGTTGCAGCGCCTGCTGCGCGCCGAAGGTGCGGACCTGGCGACGTTCCGTGAGGTGAAGGCCGCGACGGTGGCCTATCTCCAGGAGTTCCTCGTCAACCTGGACCAGCGGGGACAGACGGTCTCCTCCGCCGTGGAGCGGTTGGAGCAGCGTGGGGTGAGCCTGCTGCACGAGCGGGCGCTGCGGGGCGCCGAGCTGCCGCCGGTCGCCGACGGCGACCCCGCGCCGGCCTGGCTGGAGCGGCGTCGGGCACGCTGGGAGGGGCTGCGGGCCTGGTTCCGGCCGGCGGACGGGTCGCGACCGCGTGTGGAGCAGCTGCACGACGTGGCGCGGCGGGCGATCGTGACGCTCCTCCAGGTCCTCGACCGGATCACCGAGTCACGGCGCCGCTCGTCCAGTGCCGTCCAGGACTTCCGGGAACTGGCGCGCTGGTTCGCCGCGGCGCCCGGGGAGGACGACCTGCACCGCCTGTGGTCGGCCGCCTTCGGACTCGGCCCGGCTCGTCACGCCCATCTTGCGCACCCCGATCCTGAGTTGGTGCCTTCGTCGGGGACCTGGGCCGAGGCCCCGCCGGTGGAGGTGTCGGCTCTGCTGCGCACCAGTGGCCGTACCGAGAGGTTCACCCGCACCGGCAAGGTGCGTGACATCGGCGGCGTCAAGGCGGCCCGCGCCGAGCGGGCCCGGAAGGAGCGTGCCGAGCTCGAAGCCGCCTGGGACGTGCTGGGCACCGACGGCCCCGTGCGGCTCTCCGGTTTCGGCGTGCTGGACCACACCGTCTTCGAGCGGCTGCTCGACCTCCTCGGCCGGGCGCTGGCCGTACGACCGGACGCCGACGGAGCACGTCGGGCGGTCACCTCCGACGGGCGCGTCGAGATCGTGCTCCGGCCGCTTCCCGCCGGCGGGCGTGCCGTTCTGCGGACCTCCCACGGTCGGCTGGAGGGGCCCGACTACCTGGTGGAGATCCGCAGCCCGGGCGCCCCGCGGGCGGTCACCCGGGAGGACAGCGCATGAGTGGGCGGAGCGCGATCCTCATCAGGAGAGGCGTATGAGCACCCTTGCCAACCAGCTGGTCCTGGCCGAGCGGCAGGACGTGGCCCGAGGCATCAGACTTCTCCTCGGCCGACCGCTGATCACCGAGCGCGGCGACCCGCCCGCCTTCGAGCTGATCCGCCGCCGGCAGGACCCGTTGACGAAGTGGTTCGACTACCACTGCGGCTGGCAGCTGGTGGTGGAGCCGCGCCTGGGGTACGCGCGCCTGCTCAAGATCCGGGCCGTCCCCGACGCCTCGCGCCCCGCCCGCCGGCTGAGGTCCGGCAAGGCTCCGTTCGACCGTCGGCGTTACACCCTGCTGTGCGTCGTCGCGGCCGAGCTGCTCCCGGTCCCGGTGACGACGGTCGGCCTGCTCGCCGACCGGATCGTCCAGGCCTGTGCCACCGACGAGGCGCTGCCGCCTTTCGACACGGCGAGCAAGTCCGAGCGCATGGCCTTCGTGGACACCCTCAAACTGTTGGAGTCCTACGGCGCACTCCTCACCGTGGACGGCGTCACGGAGAGCTTCGTCGACTCGGCGAAGGCCAAGGTCCTCTACCGGGTGGACGCCACCGTACTGATGCGCCTGCTCGCCGCGCCCGTCGGGCCGTCCCGGCTGGCCGTGCCGGCGGAGGACGTGCCGCTGCGCTTCGAGGAACTCCTGCGGGGCACGGTGCGCGAGAGCCGCTACGGCGGTGCCGACGCCTCCGATGCTCAGCGCAACCTCCGGCTGCGGCACTCGGTGCTGCGCCGGCTCTTCGACGATCCCGTCCTCCACCACGACGACCTCGGCGCCGACGAGCTCGCCTACCTCGGCTCGCCGACCGGGCGCCAGATCGTGCGGCGCGCCGCCGAGCAGGGCGGCTTCGTGCTGGAGGAACGGGCCGACGGCCTGTTGCTCGTCGACCCGGACGGGATCGCCACGGACAGCCGCTTCCCGGACGACTCCGCGACGGCCCGTGTCGCCGCCCTGCTCCTGCTGGAACCGCTGACGGCCGCTTCGGACGGGCTGACACCGGAACAGCTCGCCGTCGAGGCGAACGAACTCCTGCGGCGCTTCCCGAAGTGGGCGAAGAGCTACCAGTCGGAGGACGGCGCCCAGCGCCTCGCGGCCGATGCCGTTCGCGTCCTCGGGGACTTCGGCCTGGCCCGTCGGATCGGCGACCGCACCGTTCCCCGGCCCGCGGCGTTCCGGTACCGGACCACCGTGACCGACGGTCCCGCAACCTGACCAGGGAAGACTTCCGATGACCGTGACACAGCTCCCGCAGCGCTCGGCGTTCCCGACGGCGGCCGCAGCAGCGCGATGGCAGCCCGCCCGGGCCGGCATCCTCAACGTCTGGCGCTACTACGACGAGACCTTCACCTTCCACGAGGGCCGACTGCTCCTGCGGGGGCAGAACGGCACCGGCAAGTCCAAGGCCCTGGAGGTGCTCCTGCCGTTCCTGTTCGACGCCAGCCTGCGCCCCAACCGGCTGTCCACCTTCGGCGGCTCCGAGCGCACCATGCACTGGAACCTGATGGGCGAGGGCACCTCGGGCAAGACCCGTGTCGGGTACGTGTGGCTGGAGTTCGTCCGCGACGACGGCGATCCCGTCCGGTTCACCTGCGGCGCGAGGCTCCAGGCGAGCGTGCACACCACCGGTGTCACCGTCGACTACTTCACCACCGGCGCGCGGATCGACCGCCCCGGCGGTCTCTCCCTGGTCAACGACGCGGGCCAGCCGCTCACCCGCGCCGCCCTGGCCGAAGCCCTGCACGGCCGGGGTGAGCTGCACGGATCACCCACCGACTACCGCAACACGGTCCGGAGCACGCTCTTCCCCGGACTGAGCGAGCAACGCTACGACGCACTGATCACCGCCCTGCTCCAGCTCCGCACCCCCAAACTCTCCGAGCGCCTGGACCCGTCACTGCTGTCCTCCCTGCTCTCCCGGGCCCTGCCCCCGCTCGGCCAGGGAGAGATCACCGAACTGGCCGAGGGCTTCGAACGCCTCGACCGGCAGCGCGAACACCTGAAGTCCCTGGACGACGAGGTGGCCGCGGCCACCGCCGTCGCGACCCAGCAACGCGGCTACGCCCAGCGCATCCTGCGTGCCGGGGCGGCGGCGCTCATCTCCGCAACGACCGAGGTGGACAACCTCACCCGCGTCGCCAGGGAGAGCGAGAAGGAGCACGCCGACGCCCTGCGCCGACGCGATGAGGACAGAGGGGCGCGGGAGGAGCTCGAACACCGGCGACAGGAGGTCGAGGGCGCCATCGAGGGGCTGCTCGACTCCGAGGCCTATCGGCAGGGGCAGGAACTCGATCAGCTCCGTCGCAGGACCGACCAGGCCGCCGGGACCGCCGCCCGTGCCCGCGCCGCCGCCGACCGGAAGGTTCAGACGGCCGACGAGGACGCCGGGCGTGCCGACGATGCACGGCTGCGCTCGGAGCAGCGGGCCGAACACACCCGCGTGGCCCGGGAGGAGACGCGCGGCGCGGCGCGGCGAGCAGCCATGGAGTCCGTCTGCACCGAGGTGCAGACCCTGCTCGGTGCCGCACCGGGTCCGTCCGGGGACGCGCAGGAGCAAGGGCGCACGGCACGCCGCCTGCTGCGCGGCGCGGTCGTCTCGCGGCACGGCCAGATCGCCGAGGTCCGCACCGCCGCCGAGCGTCACGAGCGTTCCCTCGCGGACCGGACGGCGGCGGAGCAGCACCTCGACACGGCGCGCGAACGGCTGGCCGACGCGATCGCGCGGCGCGAGGGGAACGCCCACGCCTACGAGACGGCCGTCGACGCCCACGCCGACCGGCTGCGCCGGTGGGCAACGGCCGACTGCACCGAGCTGTCGATCGACGACGTCGAGGAAATCGCCTCCCGCGCCGCCGTCGAGACCGACGTCCTCGCGCTGGTCGAAGCCGCCGCCCGGGCCGTGGAGAGCTCCATCACCGCGGACGAGACGACCGCCCGCGCCGGCCGGGACGACGCCCGCGCCCGGCGTGACCTGGTCGTCGGGGAACTGGAACGCACCGCGGCCGCGGCGGATCTCCCGCCGGTGCCGCCACGGACCCGCACGGCCGACCGGTCGGTCCTGCCGGGTGCCCCACTGTGGCGACTGCTGGTCTTCCGGCCGGACGTGCCGCCCGCCGACCAGGCAGGCATCGAAGCGGCTCTGGAAGCGGCCGGCCTGCTCGACGCCTGGATGACCCCCGACGGAGGCCTCGTCGTCGCCGGGCACGACATCCTGGCCGACCCGGCATCGGCCCTTCCCGCACCGGGTCCCTCGCTGCTCGACGTCCTCGCTCCGGAACCCGACGGCCCGGTGACGACCGACCGGGTACAGCGGCTGCTGGCCGGTATCGCCTACGGCCCCACGCTCCCGGCGGGCCACCAGGCCGCCGTGGCGGCCGACGGAAGCTGGCGGCTGGCGACGGTGGTCGGCTCCTGGACCAAGGAGGAGTCCAGCCACATCGGCGCCGCGGCCCGGGAACGCGCCAGGCAACGGCGGATCGCGGAACTCACAGCTGAGCTGGCTGAGGTGGACACCACCGTCACCGGCTTCGAGACGCGGCTGCGCGCCCTCGCCGACCGCCGGACGCGCCTCGGCGCCGACCTCCGCTCCCGGCCGCACCACCGGGAGGTGGAGCAGGCCAAGCGCGTCTGGGAACGGTCCGAGTCCGAGGTGGGTGCCCGCGAGGATGCCGTACGCGAGGCCGTCGAACGGCTCGCGCGACAGGAGGAGGCGGTCGCGGGCGCGCTGCGCGCACTCGCCGTCGCCTCGGCCGAGCACGCCCTGCCGACCGAACGCGCCGCCCTGGACGCGACCGCCACGGCGGTCGACGCGCTGCGCGAACAGGCAGACGCCTGGCTCGATGTGCACCTGGCCTGGACGGCCGCCCAGCAGGCCTGGGACACCGCCCGCAGCCACGCCGAGGCATCCCGGGGTGCGGCAGCCGAGAGCCTGGGCGAGGCCGAGGACGCCGAGGCCGCCGCCCGCGGGCTCCGATCCGCGCTCCTGGCCGTCGAGAGCACCGTCGGCGAGGACTACCGCCAAGTGGCCGCCCGGATCAGCGACTTCCGAAAGCTGCTCGACCGGACCCGCCATGAGATCGACACCAGCAACCGGTCGCTCCTCGCCCTCGAAGGCCGGATCGGCGCGCTGGGCGCCACCACGGCCCAGGACGCGGCCCGGCGCGATGACGCCGTGGCGGCCCGGAACGAGGCCGCCCACGGCTTCCGGCGCCTGTGCGTTCTCGGGTTCCCCGAGGACGCGGGCCTCGGGCTCGTCCTCACCGCCGTGGACGGCACCCGCGCCACCCTTGGGGCGGCGCGCGAGACCGCCGCCGCGTGGCCCAACCTGCCGCACGGCACCAGGAACCTCGGAGACTCGCTGAACCGACTCTCCGAGGCCGTACACCGAGCCCGCCAGAGCCTCAGCAGCCGCGCCGACCTCGAACTCGAAGCCGAGGAGGACATCCACGTCCTCACCGCCACCATCGACGGCATCCGGGTCGGCGCGACCGGCCTCCTCGCCATCCTCACCGGCGACCGTGACCGCAGCCAGGACGACATCACCACCGCCGAACGCAGCCTCTTCGACCGGACCCTCACCGGCGACACCCGCCGCCACCTCGCCGCCCGGATCCGCCAGGCCGGTGAACTCGTCGAGCGGATGAACGGCCACCTCGAACGGGTCCGCACCGCCTCGCGGGTGGCCGTCCGGCTGGTGTGGCAGATCCACCCCGACCTGCCCGCGGGTACCCGGACGGCCCGTGAACTGCTGCTCAAGGACCCGGCGCGGATCACCGAAGCCGACCGCGAGGCCCTGCACGCCTTCTTCCGGGGCCGCATCGAGGAGGCCAAGACCCGCAACACGGCGGCGACGTGGGAGGAGCAGCTCGCCGAGGTCCTCGACTACACGGCCTGGCACCAGTTCGTCGTCAAGCTGGACCGCGCCAACGGCTCCGGTTGGCAACTGCTCACCAAGAAGCTCCACGGCGCGCTCTCGGGAGGTGAGAAGGCCATCGCCCTCCACCTGCCGCTGTTCGCCGCCGTGGCCGCCCACTACGAGGCGGTGCCGGAGTCCCCGCGACTGATCCTGCTCGACGAGGTCTTCGTCGGCGTCGACACCGTGAACCGCGGGCAGGTCTTCGGCCTCCTCGCGGCACTCGACCTCGACCTGGTGCTCACCTCCGACCACGAGTGGTGCACCTACCGGGAGCTCTCCGGCATCGCCGTCCACCAGCTGATCACCGGAGGCGACGGCGACGACGCCGTCACCAGTGCCCGCTTCACCTGGACGGGCACCGAGCTGCTGCCCGACGAAGCCGACACGGAAGAACCGGCATGACGGCCCGCCACCCCCTCGACCTCCCCGAACTCCGCCCCCTCTGGTCGGCCGTCCACGACCGCCTCTCGACCGGCCGTCCCGTCAGCCGGGTGCGGTCCGGACCGCTCGACGACGCGGGCCGGGAGGCATTGGCCGACCTCCTCGGACTCGACCGACTTCCCGGCGCCGAGCCGACGATCCCCCTGGCGGGACTCGACGGTGCCGTGCTGGAGGCCTGCGGTCGGCCCGTCCGGGACGTGGTGACCGCGATCCTCGGCCCGATCCACGACCGGGCTGCCGACCGCGAACGCAAGGCCGGCCAACGCGACGCCCTGTGGGAGTGGTTGGCCGGCCACAACGTGGTCGCTGCCCAGCCCGCGCTCTTGGAGTGGGTCGGCCACCTGCAGGCCAACGGCCTCGTTGACGGCTCACCCGACCGTACCCGGGGCCTGCTGACTGCGGCGCTGACCGTCCTGGCCGCCCTCCCGGCCGACGGCGAGCCGCTACCGGTCCTCGCCGCCCGTCTCCTCGACGGCGACTCCCACGCCCTCGACGACGGGACCCGACTGTCATCCCTGGTCCTGCGCGCACTGGCGGTGCTGTACGGCACCGACATGCCCGAAGCCGCCGAGGGGCGACGCGCACTCTGGAGCCGAGCCGGCGTGGCCGACGACGAGCTGTCCGCCACCGTGCTCGCCGTCGGTCTCCGCCCCAGGGGAGAAGGCCCCGTCGCCGGGATCTCCCGGATCTGCGCCGGAGCCGGCCACCCCGTCAGCCTCACCCTCGCCCAACTGCGCTCACCCGGCGAATTCACCGGTCCCGCAGGCCCCGTGCACATCACCGAGAACCCCAGCGTGCTCGCCCTGACCCTGCGCCGCTTCGGCCCCCACTGCCCGCCGCTGGTCTGCACATCAGGGTGGCCCAACACCGCCGTGATCCACCTGCTGCGCCGACTCGCCGACGACGGCGCATCCCTGCACTACCACGGCGACTTCGACGGAGAGGGGGTCCGCATAGCAGCCCATGTCCTCGCCAGGACGGGGGCCGTACCCTGGCGGATGTCAGCCGACGACTACCGGGCCGCCGTGCCCCGGGTTCCCTCAGGCCCCGACCCGGGGCGTCTCACGCCCGCACCGTGGGACCGGGCACTCGTCGACTCCATGGCCGAGCTGCGCACCGCAGTGGTCGAGGAGGTGGTCGCGGACCTGCTCCTCGACGACTTGGCAGACCACCGACAACGATAGATTGACAGCCCGTTCGACGGGCCGAGGGGTTCAGCCGGCGCTTCGACTGGTTCGCCGTTCGCGCGAGTCCGCTCCCTGAGGGCCGCTCACCGGAGTCGGCCGGGCCCCCGCTCGGGGCGGCGCACGCGCAGGGCGAGTGCCGGGCACTGGTTCACGGCCCGGCGGGCACCGTGTTCCTGCCAGGGGGCGACGGGGATGGTGGTCGACGCGGGACAGCCGTGCGGGCCGAGCCGGACGAGGCCGGGAGGACCGCGATGTGGACAGCCAGGAACCCGAGCGCCGCGACGGCGGTCGCCCGGTGCACCGACTGGACGGCGACCCGCAACCGCGGCGTCGCACGATCCGGCTTTCTCCCCGACGCCGCCACAAGCACGCTCGATGACCGGTCACCGGCGGGGGAAGCTGAAGGTGTAGCCGTTGTCCTTGAGCCACGGCAGGAGTTGCTCCAGGGCTTCCAGGGTCTGGGCGCGGTTGCCGCCGCCGTCGTGCAACAGCACGGTCGGGCCGATCCGCAGTTGGGCCTTGGCTGTCTCGACGATCTTCTCGACGCCGGGGCGTTCGAAGTCGCGGGTGTCGGCGTTCCAGCCGAGCGGGCGCATGCCGTGGGCGGCGGCGATCTGGCGGCTCTCGGGGGTGAAGGCGCCGCCGGGGGCGCGGTAGTACGGGACGGGGGCGCCGTCGGTGGCGTCCTGGATCATCTGCAGGCCGTCGACGATCTCCTTCTCCTGGTACGCGACGTCCTTGTGGTCCATGGCGGTGTCGTGGCTGACGCTGTGGTCGCACAGCCGGTGGCCGGCAGCGACGACCTGCTTGGCAAGGTCGGGGTGGGCCCGGGCGTTGGGGCCGAGCATGCAGAAGACGGCCTTGGCGCCGTTGCGGGCGAGGACGTCCAGGACCCGGGGGGTCCACCGCGGGTCGGGGCCGTCGTCGATGGTCAGGTTGACGGTCTTGCCCGGGTCCTCGGACTGACGGGAGATGCTCATGTCCACCGTCGGCGCCGGCAGGCCCGGGTCCGGAGCCGAGACCCTGTCGGTCGCGGCGGTGGGCACGGAGGGCCCGTTCACCGCACCGGCGACGCCCAGCAGGGTCAGGGCCGCCGCCCCCAGCGCCGCCCCCAGCGCCAGCCCCAGTGTCGTGCTCCGGCGTCCGGACGGCCGGCCCAGCCGGTCCGCCCGCGGGTACCGGCTGTGCGGGGTCTCGTCGGTCGGGGCCGGCTCGTGGTGGTCGCGCACGGTGGTACTCCTCGCCAGGGGTTCGGGTGTCGGTGTCCACCACCGTCCGCCGCAGGGTTGCGGGCCCTGTGATCTGCATATGAGCGTTTCGCAACAACCCGCCCTGTCCCCACGCCGCAGGCGCGATTCCGCAGGTCGAGACCGGATACTGGCTGGCATGGCACGGCTATTGCTGATCGAGGACGACGACTCCGTACGCGAGGCGTTGGCGCTGGGGCTGCGTCGCCAGGGCCACGCGGTGCGCACCGCCGCCTCTGGTGAGGAGGGGCTGGAGCGTGCGCGGCAGGAGCCGCCGGAGCTCGTGGTGCTGGACCTGATGCTGCCCGGGATCGACGGCTTCGAGGTGTGCCGACGGCTGCGGCGGGCCGGACCGACCCCGGTGATCATGCTGACCGCGCTCGGGGACGACGTGGACACCGTGCTCGGCCTGGAGGCCGGGGCCGACGACTACGTGGTCAAGCCCGCGCAATCCCGCGTCCTGGACGCCCGGATCCGCGCCGTGCTGCGCCGCGCGGGCGGCGCCGGCCCGGAGGCGGAACGGGAGGCCCACGGCGACCTGGTGCTGGACCGGGCGGCGCTGACCGTCACCAAGCGCGGCGCCCCGCTGCCACTGGCACCCAGTGAGCTGCGGCTGCTGCTGGAGCTGGCCGCCGCCCCGGGACGGGTGTTCAGCCGCGAGCAACTCCTGGAATCCGTCTGGGGGCTGGGCCGTCAGGAGGACATCCGCCTGGTCGACGCCGGAGTGAACCGGCTGCGCGCCAAGATCGAGGACAGCCCCTCCGCGCCGCGCTACATCCAGACGGTGCGCGGCTTCGGCTACCGCTTCGGGCCCCTGTGACCACCCCACCCGTCGGCCCCGACCCCCGCACGCCCCGACGGGTCCGGCTGCGCCGCGCGGTCGCGGGGCTGCGGCAGCGGCTGCTGGTCGCGTTCGTCGCCGTCGCCGCCCTGAGCGCCCTGGCCACCGCCGCACTCACCTACCGGGCCGCGACCAACTCCACCCTGGAGCTGACCCAGGACACCACCCTGGACGAACTGCGCCGCCGCGTCGACGTCCTCGCCCCAGCCCTGCCGTTCCCGCCGACCCAGGGCGAACTCGACCGGTTGGCAGGTCAGTTGTCGGGCACCGGCGGTTTCCGCGACTGGCGCGTCCTGGCCGCCTACGGCACCGCGCACTCGGAGTGGACCCAGCCCGTCGCCGTCCCGCCCACCCTGGCGGCCACCGTCGGCGGCGGCCACGCCGCGTTCCAGCGTTTCACCGCCGACGACCACCCCTGGCTCGCCGCCGGCGTCCCCGTCACGTACGCGAAGGGCGGCCCGTCCGGCCTGACCGTCTACGCCCTCCTCCCGCTCGACCGCGAACAGAGTGCCGCCAACGCACTGCTCGCCGGGGCGGCCGGAGCTGGGGCGTTCGCCGCGATCCTGGCCGCCGGGCTCGCACTGCTGGCCGCCCGCCAGGTCCTGCAGCCGGTCCGGGCGCTCGGCGACGTCGCCCGGGCCCTCGCCCAGGGGCGGCTCGACACCCGGCTCACCGTCACCGGGCACGACGAACTCGCCCAGCTCTCCAAGACCTTCAACCACACCGCCCGCACCCTCCAGGGCACCATCGAGGAACTGCGCGCCGTCGAGTCCCAGGGCCGCCGCTTCGCCGCCGACGTCTCCCACGAACTGCGCACCCCGCTGGCCGCGATGCTTGCCGTCACCGACATCCTCGACGAGGACGCCGAGCACCTGCCCGCCGACACCGCCACCGCCCTGCGCATGATCAGCAACGAGACCACCCGCCTCACCCGGCTCGTCAACGACCTCATCGAGATCTCCCGCCTCGACGCCGGCGCCGCACCCCTGCGCACCGAGTCCGTCGACGCCGCCACCGCCGTCCGGGAGACCCTCGACCTGCGCGGCTGGAACGATCGGGTCGACCTCGACCTGCCCGCCGAACTGCCCGTCCGGCTGGACCTGCGGCGCTTCGACGTCATCGTCGCCAACCTCGTCGGCAACGCCTTGCGCCACGGCCGCCCGCCGGTGCGACTGAGCCTTCGGGGGACGGACGACGACCTCGTGCTCACCGTCGCCGACCGGGGGCCGGGCATCCCACCCGCCGAACTCCCGCACCTCTTCGACCGGTTCTACAAGGCCGACAAGGCCCGGGCCCGCTCCGAGGGCAGCGGGCTCGGCCTCGCCATCGCCCAGGAGAACGCCCGGCTGCACGGCGGCCTCATCGAGGCCGCCAACGCGCCTTCCGGCGGTGCGGTGTTCACCCTCGTCCTGCCCCGCGGTCTCGTCACGGAGGACACATGACCACCTGGCACCGCTGTTTGGCCGCCGCGGCCGTGCTGCTGCTGGCCTGCGGCTGCTCGATCTCCACGACCGGCCCGGTGAGGAGCGGGCAGCCGGCCACCGGGGTCCAGCCGGGCACCCGGCTGTACTTCCTCGACCAGCACGGCATTCACCTCACCATCCGACCGGACGCCCAACGCGAGGACCTCCAGCAGACCCTCGACGCCCTCGCCGCAGGCCCAGACCCGGCCGAGCAGCGGTCCGGCCTCTACAGCGACCTGCCCGCCTCGGGCCGCGTCCAAGCCACCGTCACCCCCGGCACCGTCACCCTGCGGCTGTCCTGGTCTGCTGCGTCTCTGAGCACCACTGCCATCCAGCAGCTCGTCTGCACCACCGAGGACGCCCCCACCACCGGGCCCGTGCCGAAGGTAACCATCGTCAGCAGCGACGCCCCCTCCGGCATCCAGCAGCAGTGCGACCTCCACCGCGCCGACTGATCACCACCACGCCGACGGGCCCGGCACGCGAAACACGCGTACCGGGCCTGTACCGGGTTCAGCCCTCGCTGCGCGGCACCGCCGCCGCAGTGACCCGGTGCACCAGGGCCTCCAGCGGACCACGGCGGAAGAACCGGCGCCACAGCACCGAACCGACCAGCGCCGCCGCGGCGAACAGCGCGTACGGGACGAGGGACTGCGGCGCATGGCCGAAGCCGCCCGGCCCCCGGCCGAGGAACCGGCTGGTGACCACGTCCTGGACGAAGTACCAGGTCATCGCCATCCCACCCATCGCGGCCAGCGGCCACAAGACCCGCTGCCACAGGCCCCGTTCGGTCAGCAGGAGCAGCCCGCCGAGCAGGGCGAGGGACACGCCGACCATCCAGACGATCTGCAGCGCGCCGTACTCCGCGATGCCCGGGCCCGGCTTGGACATCGCCCACAGCTCCGCCCACGGCACCTTCGGCATCGGAGGCAGCTCGGGCATGGCCGCCGGCAGATCCGGCAGCGTGCCGTCCCCGACGACCGGTGGCACCGGCGGCATCGGCGGGGGCGCCATCAGCTCGGCCTGGAACCGGTCGATCGCCACGCCCAGCCCCAGCGGTCCGAGCACCAGCCACGACGCCAGCCAACCGCCGACCACGATCCCCGCACCGGTGATCGCCATCCGTACCCGCACCGCGCGGTCGTACAGGTCCAACCGCCCGATCGCCAGGCCCGCCAGGAGCAGCGGCAGCGCGTAGAAGGTGTCCACGTTGAACACGTACGACTGGAACACCGCCAGCCAGTCGCCCGGGTGCACCAGCACCGCCAGTCCCTGCGGCAGCTCCGGCGCGCCCGGCCCCACGGGAGGCAGGAAGCCCCAGTTCTGACCCCAGTTCGCCCGGGTGATCTGGAACACCGGCGCCGCCATCGCGAACACCCCCGCCGCCGCGAACAGCCGGCGTGCCCGCACCCGCGTCCACGGCAGCAGGAACAGCAGCCAGCCGGTGTAGGCGGTGATGATGTTGACCTTCCCGGACACCTGCTCAAGCCCGAGGCCCAGCAGGAGCAGCGCCCCGGCCCGTACGGCGATCCGGCTGCGCGCCCGCCGCATCGCCGTCCCGTCGAACGGCCGGGCGCCACCGGTCATCAGTGCGACCGAGACGCCCGCCAGCAGGAAGAAGACGCTGCGGGCGCGAGTGTCCAGGAACCCGTTCAGCCACTCCAGCACTCCGGGCCAGGCGTGCCCCGGCGGCGTCGGCTCCAGCCAGCCGGTCGGAACGAAATGCATCCACACCATCCCGAAGATTGCCAGGGCCCGAAGCACGTCGACCGCCAGGAGGCGCCCGCGCGGCGCCCTCTCCCGTGTGCGCTCCCTGCGCCGGGCGGCCTCCGGCACGCTCTCGGCCATCGGTTCGGTGATCACGGCAACTCCTTCGAACGACATCAAGGAGCCGCCACGCTAGGAATCCGGTATCAGCCCGCCCCTACCGGAACATGACCGTTGCGTCACAGACCCGGGAGACCACGGGCCGCCCACGACGCGGCCGCTGGAGCTTCTGGCACGGCCCGACGGGCCGAGGGCTACCACCAGCGCTTCGGCTTGGTCCGCGTCGACTTCGAGACGCAGCAGCGCAAGGACACCGTCGACCTGCGCCCGGCCGAGGCCGTGGAGCTCGCCGTCCGGTCCTGGCCGTTCCGCCGTTCCGGCCGCACTCGTCGTGCGGCCGGGGCCTCGGGGCGTGGTGGTCAGCTCAGGGTGCGGACCGCGGCTGCCTCATAGGGGTGCAGGTCGGTGAAGCGGCCGGAGAGGACCTTGGCGGCCCACTGCGGGTCCTGGAGGAGGGCGCGGCCGACGGCGACCAGGTCGAACTCGTCGCGCTCCAGCCGGTCGAGCAGGTTGTCGATGCCCTGGACCGGGGCGCCCTCGCCGATGAAGGCGCGGACGAAGTCACCGTCGAGGCCGACCGAGCCGACGGTGATGGCGGGGCGGCCGGTGAGCTTCCTGGTCCAGCCGGCCAGGTTGAGGTCCGAGCCGTCGAACTCGGGGACCCAGTAGCGGCGGGTCGAGGCGTGGAAGGCGTCGACGCCGGCCTCGGCGAGCGGGGCGAGGATCGCCTCCAGTTCCTGGGGGGTCTCGGCGAGGCGGGCGTCGTAGTTCTCCGACTTCCACTGCGAGTAGCGGAAGATCACCGGGAACTCGGGGGAGACGGCCTCGCGCACCGCGGCGACGAGCTCGGCCGTGAACTTCGTCCGGGCGACCGGGTCGCCGCCGTAGGCGTCGGTGCGGCGGTTGGTGCCCGCCCACAGGAACTGGTCGAGCAGGTAGCCGTGGGCGCCGTGCAGCTCGACGCCGTCGAAGCCGATCCGCTCGGCGGCCGCGGCGGCCTCGGCGAACGCGCCGATGACGGCGTCCAGGTCGGTCCGGGTCATCGCTTGCCCGGTTCCCTCGGTGCCGTCCAGCCGGATGCCGGACGGGCCGAGGGCGGGGGCGTCGGCGAACGGCGGGTCGCCCTGCTTGCGCACCATGCCGATGTGCCAGAGCTGCGGCACGATGGTGCCGCCCGCCGCGTGGACGTCCTCGGCGACGCGGGCCCACCCGGCCAGCTGCTCTTCGCCGTGGAAGCGCGGGATGTCGTCGCTCTGGCCGGCGGACTCGTGGCCGACGTACGTTCCCTCGGTGACGATCAGGCCGACGCCTGCGGCGGCGCGGCGGGCGTAGTACGAGCGCACGTCCTCGCCGGGCACGCCGCCCGGGGAGAACCTGCGCGTCATCGGCGCCATCACGATGCGGTTGGGCACGGTCAGCCCGTTGACCGTGACGGGCCGGGACAGGATCTCGGCCGCGCGGGAGGTGGAGGGCTCGGTGACGGTCATGGGGATTCCTCGCGGGTAGCGGTGGTGTGCGCCGGGACGGAAACGGTTGCCCGCACCAACCACCTCGGCAGCCTCCGCATTTCGCCGGCCGGGGGAAACCCGGTGTGACCCGCGCCACTGTCCGACGTGAGCCGAGGCCCGTCGAGCAGGCGACGAACGCCGACGCGCCCTGGCTGCGACGAATGGGGCCGAAGGGCCCCAGACGCCGCCGGTGTGGTCAACCTACGGTGGCGTTACCTACGGAACCGTAGGTTTGTTCGTCAATCGAGAGTTGGACCCGTGAGCAACACCTCCTCCCGCACCCGGTGGACCGATGCCCGACTCCTGCAGGCCCTGGAGGAGGTGGTCGAGCGCGAGCTCAACCGCCACCTGCGGGTCTTCAAGGAGTGGATGCCCCACGAGTACGTGCCCTGGAGCCGGGGTCGGGACTTCGACGGGCCGCTCGGCGGCGAACCGTGGGCGGTCGAGCAGTCACCGCTGACCGAGGTGGGCCGGGTCTCGCTGGTGGTGAACCTGCTGACGGAGGACAACCTGCCCAGCTACCACCACGAGATCGCGACCCTGTTCGGCCGGGACGGGGCTTGGGGCACCTGGGTGCACCAGTGGACCAGCGAAGAGGCCCGGCACTCGATGGTCCTGCGCGACTACCTCATCACCTCCCGCGCCGTCGACCCGGTGGAGCTGGAGCGCGCCCGCATGACGCACATGCAGAACGGCTTCGTTTCCGACAACCGGCACTCGCCGCTCCACACGGTCGCGTACGTCGCCTTCCAGGAGCTGGCCACCCGCATCTCGCACCGCAACACCGGACACGCCTCGGGTGACCCGGTCTGCGACCGGATGCTGGCGCAGGTCGCCAACGACGAGAACCTGCACATGATCTTCTACCGGAACCTCCTCGGGGCCGCGTTCGAACTCGCCCCCGACCAGGCGATGCAGGCCGTCAATGAGGTGGTGACGAACTTCCGCATGCCGGGCCACGGCATGTCCGGCTTCGAGCGCGCCGCTGCGCGGATCGCCGTCGACGGCGTGTACAACCTCCGCGTCCACCTCGATGACGTGCTGCTGCCCGTCCTGCGCCACCTCAAGGTGATGGAGGTCGGCGGACTGGGGCCGGACGGGCTCAGGGCCCAGATGGAGCTGGGGCTGATGCTCGACGCTCTGGCCGTCCAGGCGGCCCGGTTCGACGAACGGCAGGCGGCGATCCTCGCCCGGCGGGCCGCAGCCAAGGGCTGACTTCAGAACCCCGGCCGGGCCAGCGGCCAGGCCCCGGCGAAGGAGTGGGTGCGGCTCTTCTGCTCTGTTCTGTGCCGCCGGGCCGGCTCAAGCTCGGCGACCTGCGGCTCTACCCGCCCGGATACAGGAAGCCTCCGCCCGCGGCGCCGGCGGAGGCTGAGGGCGTCGGGGCCGGCAGAGGCTCACCTGCGCGGTCTGGTCAGGGAATTTGTTTCGGGCGCAGAGTTGGAGTACTGTCTTCCAGTCGCTCGGCAGGGAGCACCGGACACGCGTTTGCGCGGACGGTCCCGGGGCGGCCAATCCTCTGAAACACCACTTCCCGGTTCGGGCCGGGTCGTTTCGCGTTGTCGTGTTGCGGCTCGGTGCTTATTCGGCGTGCTCGTTTTATCGGATTGCGGTCGGATTCGCTTTTCGGAGCAGAGGTCGGCTAGAGTCTGGAATGTCGGACAGGGCGTCAAGCCCCGGAAGACACCGGCGAGTTGGACGAACGAAGCCCCGGAAACGGAGCAGAAAACATCTGATAAGCTGGAAGCACGAAAGAACGAAGCCCGGAGGGCCCGCTGGAAGGCGGTCCGAAGGAAGCGTCCGTTCCTTGAGAACTCAACAGCGTGCCAAAAGTCAACGCCA
>NZ_JBHVFE010000013.1:0-49824 GCF_042801945.1 Kitasatospora sp. NPDC057542 | reverse complement strand
CACCGGCCCGGGCGATCTCGACCGGGCCGGGGTAGACGGCCGCGGCGTCCCGGCGGTTGTGCTCGGCGTCGGTCCACGGGGGGATGTGGGTGAGGACGAGCCGGCGGGCGCCGGCCGCGGCGGCGTGCTCGCCCGCCTCGCGGCCGTTGAGGTGGACGGCCTGGTAGGTGTCGCGTCCGTCGATGTACGCGGCCTCGCAGAGGAAGAGGTCGGTGTCGCGGGCGAGTTCGACGAGTTCGGCGCTCTCGCCGGTGTCCCCGCTGTAGACCAGCGAGCGGCCGCCGTGCTCCAGCCGGAAGGCGAAGGCGTCGACGGGGTGGTTGACCTGGGCGACGGTGATCCGGAACGGGCCGAGTCCGAAGCTGCCGGGGGTGAGGGTGCGGAACTCGAACACCTCCTTCATCCCGGGATTCTCCGGCATGTCGTAGGCGCGGGCGAGCCGCTCGGCGGTGCCGGCCGGACCGTACACGGGCAGCAGTTCGGGGCAGCCCTCGGCGCGGTAGTTGCGGGCCACCCAGTAGGCGCAGAGGTCGACGCAGTGGTCGGCGTGCAGGTGGCTGAGCAGGACGGCGTCGACGTCGTAGAGGCCGGTGTACCTCTGGAGGGCGCCGAGGGCTCCGTTGCCGAGGTCGAGGACGACGCGGTAGCCCTCGGCCTCGACCAGGTAGCTGGAGCAGGGCGAGTCGGCGGACGGGAAGCTCCCCGAGCACCCCACCACGGTCAGTTTCATCCGAGCCCCTCCGCCCCGACACATCCTGGCTGCTGCTGGAAAACGGCATCGCCGTCCTCCACCGGAACCGCGTGGAAAACAGCATGGAAAACGGCAGGCCGGGGCCGGTGGACCGGCCGGTGGCACTGCATTGGTGTGTCGAGGGTAAGGGCGGAGCGGCACTTTGCCCCCGTCTCCGTGCCGGGCTGTGGGCGGAATCACCAGAACGCCCGGGGCGGGAGCGGGGGGCGGTTGACGGGCCGGGGATCAGCGGCGACCGGGCCGATTGCGGGCCCAGCTGCGGATGGTGGAGGGGTACCAGCGCGGGTGGCCGTTGCCGTCGATCACGTCCGGGTCGGGCAGCAGCCGGTGCCTGCGGTAGCTGCGGACGGTCGCGGGCCGGACGTTGATGTGACGGGCGATCTCGGCGCAGGACCACAGCTCGGGGCCACGGGTCACGGGGGCACCTCCGGGGACGGGGGCGGACGTTCGTGACGCAGCCTGGCCGGGCCGGTCGGAGCTCCGGGCACAGAACGGGCATTGTGGCAGTTCCGTGACGAACCGGGGGCAATGCGCGGACAATTGCCCAATCGTCACGGCCGCCGCGGTGGTGGCGTTCACCCTCGGCCCGGTACGGTTCGCCGCATGAACGGCATGACCGCTACCTGGCTCGTCCTGTCGCTGCTGGGCGTCGCGCTGCTGGCCGCCGCCGCGGCGGCGCTGGTGCGGCGCACCCGTCCGGCCCCGCGCCCGGCCGGGCCGACCCGTCCGCGGCCGCGGACGGGGGCCGGCCCGGAACCGCAGGAGATCTGGTGGGCGCAGGTGCCGTTCGAGGACGGGCCCGGGTCCAAGGACCGCCCGTGCCTGGTGCTGCGGGTGCACGGCCGGACCGCCACCGTCGCGAAGATCACCAGCAAGCACCACGCCGAACGCCCGGGCGTGCTGCCGCTGCCGCCCGGTTCGGTGGGCGACCGGCAGGACCGGACCAGTTGGCTGGAGACCGACGAGCTGCGGGAGGTGCCGCTGTCGGCCTTCCGCCGCCGGGCCGGCACGGTGGACCGGCAGGTCTGGGCCCGCACCCGGAAGGTGCTGGAAGGCCGTTAGGGATCTGGCAGGTGCGCCCTACGCCCAGAGCTGGCCCTGCAGCGCCTCGACCGCGGCCTCGGTGGACTCGGCGGTGTAGATGCCGGTGGACAGGTACTTCCACCCTCCGTCGGCGACCACGAAGACGATGTCCGCGCGCTCCCCCGCGGCCGCCGCCTTGCGACCGACGCCGATCGCCGCGTGCAGGATGGCGCCGGTCGAGACGCCCGCGAAGATGCCCTCCTGCTGGAGGAGTTCACGGGTGCGGCGGACGGCGTCCGCGGAGCCGACCGAGAAGCGGGTGGTGAGCACCTCGGCGTCGTACAGCTCGGGGACGAAGCCCTCGTCCAGGTTGCGCAGCCCGTACACCAGGTCGTCGTAGCGCGGCTCGGCGGCGACGATCTTCACGCCGGGGACCTTCTCGCGCAGGTAGCGGCCGACGCCCATCAGGGTGCCGGTGGTGCCGAGGCCGGCCACGAAGTGGGTGACGGTCGGCAGGTCGGCGAGGATCTCGGGGCCGGTGCCGGTGTAGTGGGCGCCCGCGTTGTCGGGGTTGCCGTACTGGTAGAGCATGACCCAGTCGGGGTGCTCGGCGGCGATCTCCTTGGCGATCCGGACGGCGGTGTTGGAGCCGCCGGCGGCCGGGGAGGAGATGATCTCGGCGCCCCACATGCGGAGCAGTTCGCGCCGCTCCTCGCTGGTGTTCTCGGGCATCACGCAGACCATCCGGTAGCCCTTGAGCTTGGCGGCCATGGCCAGCGAGATGCCGGTGTTGCCGCTGGTGGGCTCCAGGACGGTGCAGCCGGGGGTGAGCCGGCCGTCGGCCTCGGCGCGCTCGATCATGTGCAGGGCCGGGCGGTCCTTGATCGAGCCGGTGGGGTTGCGGTCCTCCAGCTTGGCCCACAGGCTGACCAGGCCCTCGGCGTTGCCGGGGAGGGCGGCGGACAGCCTCGGCAGGCGGACCAGCGGGGTGTTGCCGACGGCTTCGAGCGGGCTGTCGTAACGCAAGGGAGGCCTCCGGCCAAGGCGGTGGGGGTGGAGGAGCGGCTCCCCCACCGTGGGCGGCGGGGGGAGCCCGGGACTTCAGCGGGCGCCGCCGGCCACGGCGGGCAGGATGGTGACGCTGTCGCCGTCGGCGACGGCGGTGGAGATGCCCTCCAGGAAGCGGACGTCCTCGTCGTTCAGGTAGACGTTGACGAAGCGGCGCAGCTCGCCGCCCTCGACCAGTCGGGCGGCGATGCCCGGGTGGCGGGCGTCGAGGTCGGTGAAGAGTTCCCCGAGGTTGCTGCCGTTGCCTTCGACGGCCTTGGCACCGTCGGTGTAGGTGCGGAGGATGGTCGGGATGCGGACCTCGATGGCCATGAGTGCGCTCCTGTGCGAGTCGTGGAGTGGGTGGGCCGCAGCGGACGCGGCAGGGCGGGCGCCCGGGGGCTCGGCGGCGCCGGAGGGCGACGGGCCCCGGGTGAGGTGCGAAGCGGCTCTCAGCGCGAGCGCGCGGACGTACCGGGACAGATCGCGCCGGCGTGCCGGCACAGGTCGATGTGCAGGCGCGCCACGAGGCGGGTGCCCGGGGCCTGAGTGCTCACATCGACGGAACGCATGGGTTCATCGTATAGATTCCCGGGCCCGCTCGGACATGCCCGTCTCGGGATCCGGATGTTCGCGTCCCCAGGGCTGAGACGACGGCGGCCCGCCACCCCTTCGCCAGGAGTCGGCGGGCCGGGTCCGCGGGCGCACCGGTCAGGCCGGGTAGGCCTCGACCACCTGCACGTCTTCCTCCGTGATCTCGCCGTCCACGATGCGGAACGAACGGAACTGGTACGGGTCCTCCTCGCCGTTGCCCTCGGCGGTGGAGACCAGGACGTAGTGGGCGAACGGCTCGGAGGCGTAGCGCACGTCGGTGCGCGAGGGGTAGGCCTCGGTGGCGGTGTGCGAGTGGTAGACGATCACCGGCTCCTCGTCCCGGTCGTCCATCTCGCGGTAGAGCTTGAGCAGGTCGCCCGAGTCGAACTCGTAGAAGGTGGGCGAGCGGGCGGCGTTGAGCATCGGGATGAACCGCTCGGGCCGTCCGCTGCCGGCCGGTCCGGCGACCACGCCGCAGGCCTCGTCCGGGTGGTCGGCGCGGGCGTGGGCCACGATCCGGTCGCGGAGTTCTCGGGTGATGGTCAGCATGCGGTCAGGATAGCCACGCCCCGGCGGGCCCAGAACGGGTGTCCGGGCGCCGGGGCGTCCGAGGCGCGGTCAGGCGGTCAGTGGGCGTCCACGTTCCCGTCGCGGGCGGGCGCCCGGTCCGGGGCGGCGCCGCGGACGGCCTGCGGGTCGCGGCGCTTGAGCACCCGGTAGCCGATCACCAACAGCAGGGCCCAGCCCGGGAAGACGAACAGCGAGACCCGGTTGTCCCGGTCCAGGCCGATCAGCACCACGACCAGGGCGAGGAAGGCGAGCGCGGCCCCGCTGACCCAGGCGCCGCCGGGCGCCTTGAAGGTGGGCGGCGGCAGGTGGCCGGCCCGCCAGGCCCGGCGGTAGCGGATCTGGGAGATCAGGATCATCGCCCAGGTCCACAGGCCGCAGACCGTGGCGACCGAGGTGATGTACTCGAACGCCCGTGCCGGGACGACGTAGTTGAGCAACACGCCGACGCCCATCAGCAGGCAGGAGGCGGTGATCGCGAAGGCCGGGGTGCGGCGGGCGTTGAGCCTGGTGAGCCGCCGCGGGGCCTGGCCGCTCAGCGCGAGGTCGCGCAGCATGCGGCCGGTGGAGTACATCCCGGAGTTGCAGGAGGAGAGCGCCGCGGTGAGCACCACGAAGTTGATGATGCCGGCCGCCGCCGGGATGCCGATCTTGCCGAAGGCGGCGACGAACGGGCTGACGCCGGGCTGGAATTCGGTCCACGGCACGAGCGAGAGGATGACCACCAGGGCGCCGATGTAGAACAGCGCGATCCGCCAGGGCAGGGTGTTGATGGCGCGCGGCAGGGTCTTCTCGGGGTTCTCGCTCTCGCCCGCGGTGACGCCGACCAACTCGACGCCCAGGTAGGCGAACATGACGATCTGGAGGGTCATCACGGTGGAGCCGATGCCCTGGGGGAAGAAGCCGCCGTCCTGCCAGAGGTGGCCGATCGACGCGGTGTCACCGGCCTTGCTGAAGCCGAGGGTCAGCACCCCGACGCCGATCAGGATCATGCCGATGATGGCGGTGACCTTGACCATGGAGAACCAGAACTCGATCTCGCCGAACAGCTTCACCGAGATCAGGTTGGCCGCGTAGAGCAGGACCAGGAAGGTCAGCGCACTGATCCACTGCGGTATGTCGGGCGCCCAGAACCGCACGTAGACAGCGGCGGCGGTGGTCTCCGCCATGCCGGTGACGACCCAGAACAGCCAGTACGTCCAGCCGGTCACGTACCCGGCGAAGGGGCCGAGGAACTCGCGGGCGTACTCGGCGAAGCTGCCGGAGACCGGGCGGTAGGTGAGCAGTTCGCCGAGCGCCCGCATGATCACGAAGATCACCAGGCCGGCGACGGCGTAGGAGAGGATCAGGCTCGGGCCGGAGCGGGAGATCGCGGTGCCCGCGCCGAGGAACAGGCCGGTGCCGATCGCGCCGCCGATCGCGATCATCTGGATCTGGCGGCTGCCGAGCCCGCGCTCGTAGCCCTCCGCATCCGGCGTGCTGTCGACGATGTCGTCGTACGACTTCTCGGCCATGGTGCACCGTCCTGGTCGGTCTCGGGGGTGGAGAAGTCGTACCACGCGAAGTTCGTATAACGGTGTCCATCTGAGCGTTATTTGAGCATGACCTGGTATGTTTTGCCCGATTTTCATAAGAAATGCCCCGGCCGATCGTCCATATTCTGGACGAAATGGCCGGGGCTTGCCCGGAATCGGGCAGGATCTCCCGCCGGGCTCAGTCCGCCATCGCCTCCAGCAGCGACTCCTGC
Organism: Kitasatospora sp. NPDC057542; assembly: GCF_042801945.1. NCBI lineage: Bacteria > Bacillati > Actinomycetota > Actinomycetes > Kitasatosporales > Streptomycetaceae > Kitasatospora > Kitasatospora sp. NPDC057542. The sequence continues at coordinate 44,095 of NZ_JBHVFE010000013.1, read as the reverse complement.
AGGGCGCCCAGCCACAGGTAGGCCATCACCAACGGCTTGCGCTCGTCACCGTCCGGCAACTCGTAGAGGCCGTCCTCGTCGTCCTCGGAGACCTCCAGCCGGACGCCGACGGCCAGCCGCAGGTCGTTCAGCGCGCCCAGCCAGCGAAGGCACTCGGGTGCGGCCAGCTTGAGCACCCCGCCGTCGCCGAGGCCGTCCAGCGCCCGGACGACGAACAGCGCGTCGTCCCGCTTGCGGGCCCGCAGGTCCAGCTCGGTGAAGCGACGGAACTCCCCGGACGCGATCCTGGCCTCCTCGCCCTCCGGCTTCTCCGGGTCGCGGTAGGCGTCCGGGAAGAGCCGGGCCAGCACCGGGTCGGCGGGCGCCTCGGTCGGGCCCTCGGCGAACAAGGCGGCCAGCGGGTCGCCGCCCTCCCCGCCCGGGCCGGGGCCGATCAGCTCCAGCAACTGCACTTCCAGCGAGCGCAGGATGGAGGCCTCCCACTCGTCCAGCGCGATCGCCGCGCCGCCACCGCCGGTGCTCTCGAACAACCCAGCCATCTGTATCGGTCAGCCCGTCTTCGTCGTCTTCGGTCGTACGGCCGGCGCTCCGGCACCGGTCCGGTCGGTGCCGGTCGCCCCTGCGCCGGTCGGGTCGGCGTCCGCCGAGCCGGCGCCCGTCCTGCCGGCGCCGGTCGGGTCGGCGTCAGTCGTGCTGCAGCGTCGCCCAGAGGCCGTAGCCGTGCATCGCCTGGACGTCGCGCTCCATCTCCTCGCGGGACCCGCTGGAGACCACCGCCCGACCCTTGGTGTGGACGTCCATCATCAGCTTCCGGGCCTTGTCCTTCGGGTAGCCGAAGTAGGCCTGGAAGACGTACTGGACATAGCTCATCAGGTTGACCGGGTCGTTGTGCACGATGGTCACCCAGGGCGTGTCCGGCTCGGTCGCCGGCAGCCCCTCGACCTCCGGGCGCTCGATCTCCACGGGCGCGACGCTCACGCCGGGTCCTCCTCGCTGCACAGTCGTCCGTAACCCCTCATGCCCCATGCTGCCATCCGGGGGACACCCGAGCGATTCCGGCCCACCGCACTCGACGAGAAATCGTCACTCTGACGCTAAGTGGTAGTAGCATCATCCGTATGGACGCCACTTCCGTGCGAGCGGCCGGCTCGACCGCCCTGCTCACCGACCGCTACGAGCTCACCATGCTGCAGGCCGCCCTGCGCAGCGGGGCCGCACACCGCCGCTCCGTCTTCGAGGTGTTCACCCGCCGCCTGCCGAACGGCCGCCGCTACGGTGTCATGGCCGGCACCGGCCGGGTGCTGGACGCCGTCGAGAACTTCCGCTTCACCACCCCGCAGCTGGACTGGCTGGCCGACCAGGACGTGGTCGACGAGGACACCCTGCGCTTCCTCGCCGACTACCGCTTCCGCGGCGACATCCACGGCTACCCCGAGGGGGAGGTCTACTTCCCCGGCTCGCCGCTGCTCACCATCGAGGGCAGCTTCGCCGAGGCGGTGATCCTGGAGACGGTGATCCTCTCGATCCTCAACCACGACTCGGCCATCGCGGCCGCCGCCTCCCGGATGACCGCCGCCGCCGGCGGCCGCCCGGTGATCGAGATGGGCGCCCGCCGGGCCCACGAGCAGTCCGCCGTCGCCGCCGCCCGGGCGGCCTACGTGGCCGGCTTCGTCGCCACCTCCGACCTGGAGGCCGGCTTCACCCACGGCATCCCGACCACCGGCACCGCCGCGCACGCCTTCACGCTGGTGCACGACAGCGAGCGGGACGCCTTCACGGCGCAGATAGCCTCCATGGGCAAGGGCACCACCCTGCTGGTCGACACCTTCGACCTGCGCGAGGCCGTGCACACCGCGGTCGAGGTGGCCGGCCCCGAACTCGGCGCCGTCCGGATCGACTCCGGCGACCTCACCCTGCTGGCCCACCGGGTCCGCCGCCAGCTGGACGAACTCGGCGCCGACCGGACCAGGATCATCGTCACCTCGGACCTGGACGAGTACGCGATCGCCGCCCTGGCCGCCGCCCCCGTGGACGGCTACGGCGTCGGCACCAGCCTCGTCACCGGCAGCGGACACCCGACCTGCGCGATGGTCTACAAGCTGGTCGCCCGGGCCGGGGCCGACGGCGGCCCGATGGTGCCGGTGGCCAAGCGCGCGGCCGGCGGCAAGACCAGCATCGGCGGCCGCAAGTGGGCGGCCCGCCGACCCGACACCGACGGCGTGGCCGAGGCCGAGGTGGTCGGCACCGGGCCCGTCCCGGACGAACTGCGGCCGCACCTGATGCAGGTGCCGCTGGTGCTGTCCGGCGAGACCGTCGGCCGGGAACCGCTGAGCGCCGCCCGCGACCGGCACGTGCGCGCCCGCGCCGCGCTGCCGCTGTCCGCCACCCAGCTGTCCAAGGGCGACCCGGTCCTGCCGACCGAACTGCTCCTGCCCGCCGGGCCGGCCCACTGAGCGGAGCCCGGGGCCGGGCCACCGGACCGGCTCCGGGGCTTCCGCCCCCGCCCGCCACTCCCTAGAGTCAGCCGTAGAGTTCCCCGAGTTCCCCCGGAGCTCCCCGAGGACCCCCCGCGCCCGGCACGGCCGGGCCGCGCACTCCCGAGGGCTCCCTCCACCGGGGCGCCGCCTCCCGCGGGCCCCCGAGATCCGAGGATGCAAGCCATGCACCGGGCACTGATCGTCGTCGACGTGCAGAACGACTTCTGCGAGGGCGGCAGCCTGGCCGTCGCCGGCGGCGCCGAGGTGGCCGCCGACATCACCGACCTGATCGCCGAGTCCTCCCCCGGCTACCAGCACATCCTCGCCACCCGCGACCACCACATCGACCCGGGCGACCACTTCTCCGCCGAGCCGGACTACGTCGACAGCTGGCCACCGCACTGCGTGGCCGGCACCGAGGGCGTGGGCTTCCACCCCAACTTCGCGCCCGCCGTCATCTCCGGCGCGGTCGAGGCGGTCTTCGACAAGGGCGCCCACTCGGCGGCGTACAGCGGCTTCGAGGGGCTGGACGAGAACAACCGCGGCCTGGTGGAGTGGCTGCGCGAACGGCAGGTCGACGAGGTCGACGTGGTCGGCATCGCCACCGACCACTGCGTCCGGGCAACCGCGCTGGACGCCGCCCGGGCGGGCTTCACCACCCGGGTGCTGCTGGACCTCACCGCCGGGGTGCACCCGGAGACCACCGCCGCCGCGCTGGCGGAGCTGAGGGCGGCCGGGGTCGAGCTGGTCGGCACACCGGTGGTCCGTTCGTAGCGGATTCCGGGGCCGTGCTGCGGCTCCGCGGTCGCGGGACCGTGGGTGCGGTGCCGTCGGTGCGGCTCCGCGGTCGCCGGAGCGTGCTCACGGTGCCGTCGGGTGCGGCTCCACGGTCCGGTCGGGCTCCGGGCCGGCTCAGACCACCAGCAGCTCCACCATGTCCGTCCCGCCGACCCGGTACGCCTCACGCAGTTCGCCGCCGACCGCGTCCGGGTCGGCTGCCAGCCCGGCCCCGGAGACGTACACCACCCGGATGCCCAGGTACTCCATCCGGTGCTGGCCGCCGCGCACCCAGGCGGCCTCGCCCTCGCTCACGCAGCGCAGCTCCGAGTCCACCTCCACCGCGACGCCCCGCTCCGGCCAGTAGAGGTCCGGGACGGCGATGTACGTGCCGCCGCGCATCCGCAGCTCGGGGGCGTTCAGCGGGGCGGGCAGCAGCCACTCGTCCACCAGGCGACCGAGTTGATCCAGCACCAGGTCGCGCTCTGCGGCGAGCAGTTCGTCCAGTGCGGCTCGCACCCGGGGCTCGCCGGTCAGCCCGGAATCGGTGAGCTCGACCACCAACTCCCGTGCGGTGCAGAGGTTGTCGGGCAGGGCGACGGCCTCCCGCAGCACCTCGCGCACCGGCGCCGAGTGCCCCGGCTCCGCCGTCCACTCGGCCAACGCGTCGGCGACCGCCCGGGCCACCGGCGCACAGGCCAGCCCGTGCACCGAGCGGGCCACCAACTCCCGTTCGGTGCGCCGGATCCGCACCTCGCCGACGTCCTTCAGCCGGCGCTGCCGGGGCACCAGGACGTCCACCTCGGTCACCGCGGGCAGCCGGGGCACGACGGTGAAGCCGTACAGGGCCAGCGCGGCCGCGCCGGTGATCACCGCGCCCTCCCGGCGACCCTCCTCGCGGCCGTTCTGCGCGGCGTACAGCAGCGCGACCCACATCCGCTGCTCCGGGGTGGGCTCGGCGGACTGCAGCAGGTAGACCCGGGGCAGCATCCGCCGCCAGGGGCCGCCCCGGCGGCAGTGCTCGGTGATGATCCGGGCCGGCACGCCCCGGGCGCGCAGCTGGCTCGCGGTGACGACGTTCTGCTGACGCTTCGCCAGTTCCTCCAGGGACGGCGGCGGCGACGGAATCCGGTAGCTCATGCCGACACCATCCCCAACCGCCCGGACCGGCGACCGGGGGCCTGATGCACTGTTACTCAACCGTCGCGAAACCGGGATCAGCCCGCACTAAAGTCCTCATACCCTCACTCATTTGGAGTAATTGACGCTCATCAGGTTGTCATATGTGATCGAGAACGATCGCCAACCTGGTCGCCTGACCCAGAGTGACCAAGGGCATACGGCGAGGGACCCCCAAGGCGTCAATCGCACCCCGGGAATTGCCTAGGCTTACGTCATGTCACGTGACGAGACCGCCGGCCTCCGCGCGGCCCAGCTCCGCCTCGGCCGCCTGCCCGGATACGTCCGCCGCCCGGACCCCGCCCGTCGCAGCGGCGAGAAGGGCCATACGTACAAGAAGGGCTGGGAGGTCCGCTTCACCGCCCGCAGTGAGGCCGAGATAGCAGAGATCCGCGACCTCGTGGTCGCCGCCGGGTTCGCCCCGGCCAGACCCTTCTTCAAGGGGCACCAACTCATCCAGCCCGTCTACGGCATGGCGGCCGTGCAGGCCTACCTGGCCGCGAGACAGGCCGCCGAGGAACACGCCGCCCGGGCCACGCTCGGCCGCCGACGACGAGCGGCAGGACCGACCACCGGGGGGCGCGCCTCCGGGGCGCTCACGGGCGGCGGGCACGCCCCCGGAGCACGCGCCACGGGCGCGGCGCACCGGTGCGAGCGCGAGGAGGCCGCCGCCGGAGCAGCTGCGGCGGCTGCGGCCGCGGCTGCCGCAGCGGCACAGGCGGTCCGGCGACGGGCCGTCGAGGCGTTCCCCACCCAGGTCGAGCGGGACACCGCCGCCGACCGGATCTCCTCCACGGAGGCCCGGACGACCTCCTGACGGGCGGCCGCTCCGCCCGTCCTCCCGCCCCGGCCGGTCCGGTCCAGACCGCCGGGGCGCGGTCGATGTGCACGGTGACCGCCGGCAGTCGCGGGGCCACCCGGACCGGCGCCCGCTCCGCCGCCCCGGGGCGCGGCAAGCGCCCGTCCGGCACGTCCGCAGCGCGCCCGTCCCGCCCACGCCGTCCACCCGCGCAGCGCGGCGTCACCGTGGTGACGACCATGACCCCGTCCGTGGTGATCTTCGCGATGATCGTGAGTACGGTTGTGCGGGTGGTTGTGCGGGCACAGGTTCACGCCCTGAGCGTGGACGCCAGCCTCCTCAGGGCCTACGGTGGCACATCAACTGCCTTGCAGTCACAGCCGTCCCACACCGGCTGACCAGCTGCGACGCGCTCGCACCTACGACTCTCCCGCCACTGTGCAGCACCGCCCCGCCGGCCCCCGCCCGGCCGTCCCGCCGCCGTGCCCGACGCCGGTCGCCACCGGAACCGGCCTGGCGGCGGCGGGTTCCGGGCATTCCATCGGATTGGTCACCCAGCGCACCTAGGGCCTACCGTAGAGTGAGCACAGATGATCGACCGCCAGAAACCCATCTCCCTTTCCGAGAAGCCGAGATGACCAACCGTCACGAGAGTTCAGCCGAGCCGCCCCCGGGGCCCGGCGAGCCGGCGGACGTACCACTGGAGTTCACCGCGTTCTGCGAACTCCACCGCCCCCGGTACCTCAGCTACGCGCGCGTGTGGCTGACCGAGCACAGCGCCGCGGCCATCGCCGTCCAGCAGGCCTTCGCGGAAATCGCGGTGAACTGGCGGGAGTTGATGGGCAGCTCCAACCCGACCGCGCACGCCTGGGAGATCCTGCGCGGCACCGTCGCCGAACACACCCGCCAGGTGACCGCCGACCCGGACCGCCACCCGGCCGACGACGACCTGGCGATCCTGCACTACGTCGTCGGCCTCGCCGCCCCCGAGATCGCCGACGTCATCGGCACCGACGCCGCCAGCGTCGCCGGACGACTGCGCCGCACCATGCTGCGGGAGGCCTCCGGCTGGTGACCCCGCAGCCCGGCCCTTCCGGGGACGGCCCTTCCGGGGACGGCCGTTCCGGGGGCGGCCCTTCCGGGGAGGGCCTCAGGCCCGCTCGCCCGTCACGTCGAACAGATGGTGCACCGGGTCGTGGATCAGGTACCGGGAGAACGACTCGACCGTGAACCGCGCCCCGTCGCTGCGGTTCCCGGTCCGCCCCCACTGCGCGCCGGCCACCCGCTCGAAGGCCGCGGCAAGCGTCTCGGCGGCCTCCTCCAGCTCCCCGGCCACCACCCGCGGGTCCTGCTCGCCGTAGCGCTCGGCGACGGCCGTCTCGTCCTGGTCCCAGTTGGGGAACAGCGGGCCGTCCTGGTCCAGCATCAGGTTCAGCCGGACGTGGAACAGCCGGAAGACGTCCCGGACGTGGCACGCGTACTCCAGGTCCGACCACACCCCCGGGGCCGGCCGCCCGCGCAGCCCGTCCGCGTCCCCCGCCAGCACCGTCAGCCAGCCCTCCGCATTGGCCCGGACCATCCCGGCGACGTCCTCCCGGACCACCTTCGGGGTGTCCAACCCGCAGTCGGGGCAGGGGCGTTCCAGCACCCAGGTCCAGTCCTTGGTGTCCGGGACGATCCCGTCGGTGGTGGTGGTGGCGATCGGCGCGTTCTCGACCGGCGTGCTCTCAGGAGTGCTCATGGGCCCAGCATCTCCGCCGCCCGGGGACCCCCACCAGCGGCAATGACGCCAGCCGTCGCCGAAATGCTGCCACCCCCGGCGCACTCACCCGGCGCAGTCCCCCATCACGCGCCCCCATCTCCGCGCGCACACCAGCCCGGTGCACGCCCGCACACCACCCGCCACCCACCACCCGCCGGGCCGAAAATGCATGGACGAACCGGAAACCGACCGTCCACCCTGACTACCATGACCGCCGACGCCGCCGATCGCACCGATCTCGCCGCCCTCGCCGTGAAGCCCACCCTGCACGGCCCCACCATCCGGCTCGTCCCCCTCGACGAACGGCACACCGACCCGATGTGGGAACTCTGCGCCGACGAGGCGACCAACCGGCTCACCGGCACCCGCACCGTCTTCACCCGCGACCGGATCCACCAGTGGTGCACCACCCGCCCCGAACAGCCCGACCGCCTCGACCTCGCCGTCGAAGACCCCGCCACCGGTCGCTTCCTCGGCGAGACCGCCCTCACCGACGTCGACCCGGACAACTCCTCAGCCAGCTTCCGGATCGCCCTCGCCCCGGACTGCACCGGCCGCGGCATCGGCACCGAGACCACCCTCCTGGTCCTGCGCCACGCCTTCGAGACCATCCGCCTCAACCGCGTCCACCTCGAAGTCTTCGAGTACAACGAACGCGCCGCCCACTCCTACCGCAAGTCCGGCTTCACCCTCGAAGGCCGCGCCCGCCAGGCCCACCACTGGGACGACCGCTACTGGGACGTCCTCCAGATGGCCGCCCTACGCGACGAATGGCTCGCCACTCACTGATACGGCCCCCCGCGCGGCGGCTGCTGATACGGCCCCGGCCCGTACGCCCCCGCCGCCGGCCGCCGCCGTGCCCGCACGACGAACACCACGACGAGCACCACAACACCGATCAGCAGGCCCGCCAGCCCCACCAGGACCCAGACCCCGATCGCACTGCTGCTGCCCGCGCTGTCCCCCTCAGGGACCATGGGCTCCACGGAGGGCTCGTCGGTCTCCTCATCCACCGGAGGCGGCGTGCCCTTCGCTTCCATCCGCCCGATCAGAGGGTTCTCCCGGGGCCCGTTGTCCACGGCGGGATTCACTTCCAGAGCCTTCGCCGGCGCGACGAGCCCGTAGCCGTAATGGTTGTTGGGCACCACAGCCCCGTTGGCTGGCGGAGTGGCCGATTTGATCATCCGATTGATTACCTGCCCGGCCGACAGGTTTGGATACTTCGCCCTGATCAGCGCGGCAGTGGCGGAGACATAGGCGGTTGAATCCGAGGTCCCGCTTCCGGTTCCATAGGCTGTCGGAGACTTCGCGGCCGCGTGGTTGATACTCACCCCGGGCGCGACAAGTGTCGTCTCGGGCCCCGACGTGGACCGATCCCACACAACGCCCTTGGAGTCCGCTGCCCCCACAGCCACCACTCCCGGGAAGGCGGCTGGGTATTCGACCCCCATGTCCAATCCGCTGTTACCTGAACCCGCCACCAATACGACGTCCTTCGACACCGCGTAGTTGACAGCCTTTCGCAGCTGCGAGTCGAAGCGGTAGGACCCGGAAAGGGAGATGTTGACGACCTTCGCACCGTGATCCACTGCAAAACGGATCGCCTCCGCGAAGCCGTTCTGATTCGCATCCGGGCTCTCCGAAGAATCAGGGTCCGGCAAAGGACTGGACTTGTCAGCGTCCGTTCTCACCTTCACCGGAAGGATCTTCGTCTTCGGTGCCAGCCCCATCACCCCTGCCTGATCGCCGTGTCCGTGCCCGGCAATCAGGCTCGCCATTGCGGTGCCATGGCCATCACTGTCCACACGCCCGTCCGTTTTGCCATCAGAGAAGTCGGCGCCGGGAAGCACCTGCCCGGTCAGGTCCTGGTGGTCCTGGTTCACACCGGTGTCGATCACTCCGACGATCACGCCGTCGCCTTGACTGACCGGCCAGACCTTCGCTTCCGCTTCGAAGGATTTCAACGCCCACTGCTGATCTCTGGTCTGGTCAGCCGATGCCACCGGCACGGCCAAGCCCAGCATCAGTACTCCGGCAGCCAGAGCCGCCGCACCGCGCGCCAACCGGCGGCTCGTCAAACCTGGTCACCCCACTCAGCGAGGCATCCCGCAGGCCACCGACCTGCGGGATGCGATCAGATCACCCGTCCGTTCACGGACCGGTTTCATTCCACCACGTTCGGATTCCTGGGCTCGTCCGACGCCCAGGTCCCCTCGTCCTCGACAAGATAGTCCGGCCGCTTGCCGTCCTTCTCCCGGTCCCTCTTGCGTCCTTGTGCTCCGCTCAGCGGGACACCGGACGTCATGCCGTTCGCGCTCGCGACGCCCGACTCACCCCTGAGCCGGTTTCGCGCTCCCAGCCCGGAGCCGCCTTCCGTGAATGCCTGCTTGCCCTGTGCTCCACCAGGCTTCGCCGCTTCTCCGGCAGCCCCTCCGGGTCGGGCCAGAGATCCCCCGGACTGCTTTCCGCCAGACACTCCGCGACCTCCGGCACCGATGCCCGGGTAGACCTCACCGGAGCCGCCGAGAGCCCGGCCACCACGCTGTCCAGAACCCTCGACCGGCGTCACACCAGCCGAGATCTCCTTACCTCCTGGGCCTGCCTTGCCCTGACCGACGATCGGCCCGATCGGGGAAATGGTCGTCGGGCCCGCAGCCCGAGGGGCCTCCGGCCCGCTGCCGCCCCCGAAGGGCCCGCCAGTGGGACCTCCGGTCGGCACGGGATCCAGTCCGGAGGTTTGGATCCCGGCAAGTGACGGACCCGGCACACTTCCAGTCGAAGGTGGCATTGGTCTGCCGTAGATACCTTCACCGGAACCGCGACTCGGGGAAACCAACGGCTTTGGTGGGGTTTGCGCCGTACCGCCCTTGATCCCCGAGTCGGTCGGAGCCGGCGCGCTCCTCGCCACGGACCGAGCCGTCATCGGCGGCTGGGAAGGCTTGTGCTGAGGAGGCGGGACGGTCGTCGCCCGTGTCGGTGATCCCGCCGCTCCCACCGAGGTGCCTGACACCATCGCCGCTGCCGCTGCCGCAGTCGGGTCGTCCTTCGATCCAGTGTCGGGAGACTCAATCTTTCCCGGGTTCTTCGGGTCGTACGGCGGCGGGGACTTCAGGGCCGGGGTGGCGATGCGGTAGTGCATGGCGAGGGTTTGCATGATGGCGGCCGCTTCGGCCTTCTTGCGGTCGGCGAGGGGGATGTGTTCGTCGTCGTCGCCGAAGAAGGCGTCGCCGACGGTGTCCTTGACCTTGTCCCAGTTGCCGGGTTCCTCGGGCATGTCGCGCTTGGCCTTGGCCATGGCCTCGGAGGTGTTGTGGAGGATGTTGGCCGCGTCGTTGGCATAGGCGGCGGCGTTGTTGATGCTGGCGGCCAGGGCGAGCATGCGGGTGTGGAAGGCGTCGCTGGTGGTGCCTTCCCAGGAGGTGGCGGCTTCGGTGCTGGCCTTGGTGAGGGTCAGGCGGATCTGCTTGAGGGTGTCGGCGGCCCTGCGCCAGGGGTCGCCGGCGGCCATCACCGCGCCGGGGTCGAGGGCCTGCGCCATCTTCCGGAGCTGGGCGTGGCTGTACTTGGTGAAGTCGGTGTAGACCACGGGCGGTCGGCCTCCGTTCGGGTCCGGGCGGGCGGCGGTCAGACGGTGGCGTTGCCGCGGTTGGAGGGGGTGTGGTTCTGCTGGGCCGCGGCCTGGCTGCTCGCGGAGGGGTGGGCGACGGACCAGCCGTCCTCGCCGAGCTTGAGTTTGGCGGCGGTGTGCTGGTCCTGCTCCTCGTAGTTGGTGGCGGTGAGGTCGGCCTTCTGCTGGGCCTCGTTCACGGCTTCCTGGAGCTGGTTGAGGACGTCGCGCAGCGCGTCCCGCATGGTGCCGTAGCGGCCGTGGATCTCGGTGGCCTCGGCGAAGGTCCCGAAGGCGTTCTTGCCGATGCCGCTGCGGCCGTACGCGTCGGTGCCGTCGGCGTGCTTCTGGAAGTCGGCGAGCAGCAGCCGTACTTGGCCGGCGAAGGTGCGGAGCTGTTCGACCTCGATGCGGTAGCCCTGTCCGGCTCCGCCGGTAGAACCGGTACCGGTGGTCCCTGATCCCATTTCGGCGCCTCCCCCGTGCGTCCGTCCCTGGCGGTCGGGGCCGGGCCCCGGTGTCTCATGTCTAACACACCGGGCCCGAATCCCGCCCGGGGCATGGTCAGTTCGCGGTCGTCCCGGTCCGCTGGGCGTCTGCGAGGGCGCGCCGGCAGAGGGAGTCCGCGTGCCTGGTGGTTTCGGGGAGGCGGTAGTGACGGGCGAGGTCGAGGGTGGTGCGGACGGCGGTGTCGAGGCCGGTCCGGTGTCCGACGGAGACGAAGACGGGCTTCACGCCGGCCCTGGTGCGTACGGCGCGGCCGACCTCCTCGCCGGTGGCGGGGTCGGTGAGCGGGGTCCAGGAGCCGCGTGCCGCGCCGGGTTCGTGGTGCTCGAAGGTGAAGGGGGTCTTGGCGACGCCGAGGGTGCGCAGCCCGGTGAGGACGCCGAGGTGGCTGGCGAGGCCGAGGCGGCGGGGGTGGGCGAGGCCGTAGCCGTCGCAGACGACGGTGTCGGGGGTGCGGGTGAGTGCGGCCAACGCGTCGAGGACGGCGGGGAGTTCGCGGAAGGCGAGCAGCCCGGGGACGTACGGGAAGGCGATCCGGCCGACGGCGGTGGCCTGTTCCACCACGTCCAGGGTGTCCCGGTCGAGCAGGACGGCCGCGGCGGCGACGAGGTCGCGGTTGTCGTCGTAGGCGACGTCCACGCCCGCGATCAACCGGCCGGGCCCCTCGTCGTCGCGCCCTTCGTCGTCGTGGGCCTGGACGAGCGGGCGCAGCCGCTCCTGTTCGGCGAGCGCCTCGGCCTCGGTGGTGGGCCAGTCGGCGGGGATGGGCATGGTCGGTTCCCCCGGGTGTGGTGGTGTGCGGTGGTGCGTGGTGTCGACATGGTTCCGGTTCACCGTACCGACCGGGCCGGACGACCCCGGGATGAGACCGTGCGCCCCCTGTGCCCCCGCGCCCGGCGTCTAGCCTGGACGTACCCGCTTCCCCCGCGGGGTAGGACCACCGGAACCGTCACCACTCCCGCCCGTTTCCCCCGACGTGCGAAGGACCTCTGCCATGCCGCGCCCCTCCGTCGCCCAGGCCTGCCTCGGCTCGTTCACCGTCGTCGCCACCACGGTGGCACTGCTGGCCGTCTCGGGCGCCTCGGGCGTGCTGGCGGTCTCGGTGCTGGTGGGGTTCGCACTGGCGCTCGGCACCGTGGTGACGCTGCTCTCGATGTCAGCCGCCGCGGCCGGGGCCGGAGCCGTGGAGGCGGGCCCCGCGGACCCGGCCGGGCCGGCCGGACCCGCTCCGGCCGCGGCCGGACACGCGTACGCCCGGCAGCGCTGATCCGCCGCCGGGCGCAGGCGCGTCCCGCGTCGCCGCTCAGACCTCCGTGGTGACGACCACGGTCTTCGCGGCCTTGTCGTGCAGGCACTGCCGGTAGGGCGTGTCGAAGACGCCGAAGAGTCCGTCGATGATCCACCAGAGCGCGGCGCAGCAGAGCACGGCCGGGACGATGAAGACCGCGGCGCGGGTCCAGGCGGCGGACTGGGTGGGCTTGTTCCCGTCGACGAGCATGGCGACGCGGATCTTCATCGCCTTCTTGCCGAGGGTCTGGCCGTCCCGGCTGAGCATCAGGGCCTCGTAGACGAAGTAGATGGTGCAGCCGAGCCAGAACGCCTCGGTGGAGCCGTTGCGCGCGCCGAGGTCGACGAAGGGCCCCACGATGATCACGGCGACGGCCTGCACCAGGACGTAGTCGATCAGCCGGGCGAGGATCCGCCTGGGCCAGGTGCCGATCGGCGGCATGCCGGGGACGGGGCCTGCGCCGGGGGTGCCGTACGCGCCGGGGCCGTAGCCGGGCGGCGGCTGGTCGTACGGAGGCCGGCCGTACGGGTTCCGGTAGGGGTCCTGACCGGGGGTCGGGCCGCCGCTCCCGCCGTAGGTGCCCTGGTAGGCGCCGGGGCCGCCGGACGTGTCGCTGGACGGGGTCGGGCCCGACGGCTCGCCTTCCGGCGTGCCGCCGCCCGGCTGCGGGGGCTGCTTGTCGAAGGAGGGCTTGCCGCCCCCCTCCGGCTGGGGGCCTGAGGGGTCGTGGGTGCTCATGCCCCCGAGTAGAACATCGCACATTCTGGATGTTCGGGACATTTTGTCCGTTTTGCACGGGCCCTGCGGGCCTCAGCCGCGCACCACCCGGGTACGGGCCGCGCGGTCCTGCCAGCCCCGCCGCGCCGTACGGTCGAACACCGGCCAGACCAGGCCGAGCAGCAGCACCGCACCCAGTTGCCGCACGGCCCACCGGAGCAGTGAACGGCCGAGGCTCAGCCGGGTCCGGGTGGCCGGGGCGGCGGCGTCCACCACGCGGATCCGGGCCAGCCGCTTGCCGAAGGTCTGGCCGGTGCGGGCGACCGGCAGCACCTCGTAGAGCAGGCTGACGAACAGCAGGATGCCGATCAGCACGGCGATCTTGCCCAGCACCACGTCGTCCACCAGCCAGACCTGGACCTGGCGCCGAGTGAGGGCGCTGGCCATCCGGGCCTGGTCGAGCTTCCGGTGGAGGTGGTCGGAGACCGAGCGGCCGAGCGGAATCCCGGCGGCGACCGCGACCACCAGCAGCACGGCGGTGTCCACCGTCCGCGCCGCCAGCCTACGGCCGAGACCGGCCGGCCTGGCGACCCGGGCGACCCGGGCGGTCCGGGCCGCCCGGGAGGGCGCGGGGGCGGGGCCGGCGGCGGACGGGCGGGGCTGGACGGCGGTCTCCCGGACCGTGCGCACGGCGGGCAGCGGGGCGGCGGGGCCGGAGGTGGTCACCGCGGCCGCAGCCGTGGGCTTCGAGGCGACCGTGACAGCGGCCGGGCCCGGGGCCGGGACGGACGCCGGGGCCGGAACCGCCTCCTCACCGACCACTGGCACCGGGCCCGAGGCCAGCACGGCCGGCACCGGCACCTCCCGCACCCCCACCCCCACGGCGGGAGCGCCGGCGGCGGCCAGTTCCACGGCAACCGCAGCACACTCGGGCTCCGCAAGCCCGTCCTCCGCTTCGGGCGCCTCCGGAAGCACCCCCCAGGAGACCCAACGCGGCGCGCCGCCCGTCTCCGTCAGGCCCCGCTGCGCCCGCGGATCGGCCTGCCACCCGGACTCCCCGGCGACCGGCACCGGGACCGGACCCGGCCCCGAAGCCAGGACCGGACCCGAAGCCGGAAGCGGGCCCGCCTCGGGCACCGCGCCGACCGCCACCGGACCGTCCGCCGCCCCGGGCAGCCCGGCGCCGGCGAAGCCCGACGACATTCCCGACGGCACCCCCGACGAAGCCCCCGGTCCGTCGACCGTCCGGAACACCGGCCCGCCGATCACCTCCGCCACCCGCGGCCCGAGCACGAAGGACGCCCCGCCCGAGGTCTGGTCGAAGTACACCGGCCCGGTGTCACCCCCACCCGCCGGCAGCCCGACCTGCACGTCCGCCATCGCCCCCGAGGCCACCGATTCCAGGGCCACCAGCCCCGGGGCCACCGCCTCCGCGGCCGCCATCCCGGGCGCCGCTGCCGCCGCCCCCTCCGGCAGCACCTCCCCCAGCAGCGCCGCCTCCGGCACCACCGGCGGCGGCACCACCCGTGCCGCTCCGTCCGGGGCGGACCGCCGGGTCGCGTACCGGGGCGGTGCCAGCAGCTCGCCCTCGGCGGGCGCGGGCCGGCTGGTGCCGGGCACCCAGGCCGAGCCGCCCCAGTACCGGACGAAGCCGGGAACGGAGGGGTCGGGGTAGTAGCCGGGCTCGGGTGCGACGGCCGGGTCGCCGTCGGCGGCGAAGGGGCGGTCCGTCATGGGGTCTTCTTTCCTGGCAGGTCCTGACGAGGTCGGTGCGGGCCGACCGGGCCCGACCACCGCAGACGCGTCCGCCCGCGCGCACGACCAGGCGCGCCCGGCACTCGGCGCGCGGGGGCACCACCGATGGGCGGACAGTCGCCGGGTAGTCACAAAGGGTAGTGCCTCACCGGAGCCGCGGCGGAAAGTTCGCGATTCCCCGGACGCCGAAGGGTCGTCCGAGGTAAGGAACGCAGCGCACGACGATTGCCGGCGCGCCGCGCCGCCCTCCGTTCACCACCCCTCACCGAACTTCCCGAAGAAATCCCGGAAACGTGTGTAAGAGCCGGTGCGGACCGCCCTCTCAAAAGTCACAGGGCCCGGAACCGGGCACCGCCCGAAGGCAGAGAGGAAGACGATCATGGAGCGTCCCGTCAGCGTCGTCGAGCACGAGCTGGAGCTCAACCTGGTGCTCTCGCCGGAGCAGAGCATCCCCGTCCCGGCCCGGCTGTCCTACGGCAGCCACGACCCGTACGCGGTCTACATCACCTTCCACCTGGACACCGGCTCCCCCGTGACCTGGGTGTTCGCCCGCGAGCTGCTGGTCGAGGGCACCTTCCGCCCGTGCGGCCAGGGCGACGTGCGGATCTGGCCGACCCGTTCGGGCCGGCGCAGCGTGCTCTGCCTGGCGCTGAGCTCGCCCGCCGGGGACGCGCTGCTGGAGGCCCCGCTGCCGGCGGTCGCGGCCTGGCTGGAGCGGGCGCACCGGCTGGTCCCGCCGGGCAGCGAGCTGGCCGCGCTGGACATGGACGGCTCGCTCGCCGAGCTGCTCGCGTAGGCGTGCGCCGCAGCGTGTACCGGCACGTACAGCAGCACGGGCACGACCGCCCGCGGGAACACGGGGACGATCAGCGGGCTCGGGGGCAGGAGCAGGAGCGGGAAGACAGGAGCGGCACCCCCGCCGGCTCAGCGGGCCGCGGGGGCCTGCTGACGACCGCGGGTGGCGTCCGGGCCGCCCGCGTCCCGCTGTCCGGGCAGCCGGACCAGCGGCGCGCCGGCCGAACGCCGTCGGGCCCTTATCCGGACGGCGGCCGCGATCAGGAAGCAGAGTCCGACCCACGGATAGACCGAGGTCGGCAGCTGGCGCCACGGTGACATGTCGAGGACGGCCAGGCCGACCGGCTTCGCGGCCCACATCGCGAAGGAGAGGAAGGCGACCAGCGTGGCCCAGAAGACGGCCCGCCAACGCAGCCGGCGGACACCGGCCGGGCGGGCGCGCTCGACCGAGGCCTCGGCGGCGAGCAGGACGAGCATCGGCACGCACCAGACCCAGTGGTGGGTCCAGCTGATCGGGGAGATCAGTACGGCGGTGACGGCCGCGCAGCAGACGCCCCAGGCCTCGGCCCGGGGCAGCCAGCGGCCGCTGCGCACGGCCCAGGCGGAGACGGCGAGGCCGGCCAGCGCGATCAGGCCTGCCCCGACGGTGGCGACGGTGCCGGGGTCGGTGGTGTGCAGCAGTCGGGCGAAGGCGCCGCGCATCGACTGGTTGTCGACGATCCAGGTCTTGCCGACCCGGGAGGAGTCGTAGAGGTACTTGGTCCAGAAGCCCCAGGTGGCGTCGGGCAGGACCAGGGCGCCGAGCAGGAAGGTGCCGAGGAAGGTGAGGCCCGCCACGAAGGCGGCCCGGACCCGGCCGGTGATCAGCAGGTAGACCGCGAACAGGCCGGGGGTGAGCTTGATGCCGGCGGCGATGCCGATCGCCACGCCCTTGCTCCGCCGGCTGTCCGGACGGGTGAGGTCCCACAGGATCAGGCAGGCCAGCGCGAGGTTGATCTGGCCGTAGCGGAGCGTGGTGAAGACCGGTTCGAGCCAGACCCCGAGGCCGGTCACCAGGACGACGCCGATCGGCCGCAGCTCGCGGCGCGGCCAGCCGACCAGCTTGAAGGACAGGTGGGTCAGCAGGGCGAGCAGCCCGATGTTGCCGAGAGTGATCGCCACCCGGAGGAAGGGGACCGGGAACCAGGTGGTCGGGACGAACAGCATCGCCGCGAACGGCGGGTAGGTCGCGGGCAGGTTCCACTCGGTGACGCGCAGCGCGTACAGGTCGGTGCCGTTGGCCACGGCGGCGCCCTCGGCCCGGTAGACGATCATGTCCACCATCGAGGTGTGGACGAAGTGGCGGACCACCGCGTACACCAGCAGCGACAGCAGCGCCACGGCGGAGGCGGCCAGCAGCGGGCGGCGGGGGGCCTCGCGCAGCGCCCGGACGGGGGCGCCGAGGGCCCGGCGCAGCCGGTCCGACAGGGGGGCGGGCGAGGGGTCGGGTGCGGTCCGCACCGGGCTGCGCTCGTCTTGCACCGCTGTCACTGTCCACTCCGTCCACGGCTGGGCCAACCAGCGACGATACCGGATGCCGCCCGGGCGGGACCGGACACGACCAACTACCCAGCGTGACAGATCGGCCCTGACCGGCCCTTCCGCCGGGCGGCCGTGTCGTCCACCACCCCCGGTCCGCCGTCACTTCTGGAACAGCGCGCCCATGGTCCGCCGTCGGCCGCCCCGCGCGGGCTCCGCCTCCTGCGGCCGGGTGCGCAGCCGCAGCCGGGTCTCGGCGCCGCCGAGCACCGCGGAGCGGCCGAGCGCGACGTCGCCGCCGGTGGACTCGGCGAGCTTGCGGACGATGTCCAGGCCGAGACCGGTGGAACCCTCCCCGCCGTGCCCCTCGCCGCGCTTGAGGGCGGCGGCCGGGTCGCTGTACCCCGGTCCGGCGTCCCCGACCAGCACGATCACCGAGCAGTCGGTGGCCAGCACGTCCACCGAGAAGGCGGTGCCGACCGCGGTGTGCCGGAAGACGTTGCCGAGCAGCGCGTCGACGGCGGCCGCCAGGTCCCCGCGCTGGACGGGCACCGGCGAGGCCCGCTCGGCGCCGGCCAGCTGCCAGCGGCGCCCCTCGTCCTCGGCCAGCGCCGACCAGAAGGCGACCCGCTCCCGGATCACCTCGGCCGCGTCGCAGCCGACGGCGACGGCGGGCGCGTCCTCGGGGGCGCGGCGGGCCGAGCGGATGATCTGGTCGACCTCGCGCTCCAGCTGGGCGACCGCGTGCCGGGTGGCGTCGGCCGCGTCGCCCTCGCCGAGCGAGGCGGCGTTGAGCCGCAGCACGGTCAGCGGGGTGCGCAGCCGGTGCGACAGGTCGGCGGCCAGTTCCCGTTCGGCGGCGAGGAGTTGGACCACCCGGTCGGCCATGGTGTTGAACGCGTAACCGGCCTCGCGCAGCTCCTCGGGGCTGCCCTCGACCTGCTTGCCCTCCACCGGGACCCGCACCGAGAGGTTCCCGGCGCCGAGCGAGCGGGCGGCGGCGGCCAGCTTCCGCGCGGAGGCGACGATGCGGCTGCCCATCCGGTCGGCGACCAGCACCGAGATGGCGACCAGGCCGAGCGCCACGGCGGAGAGCACCTGCCAGGCCGTGGCGACGCCCCGGGTGAGGTCGCTCTCGGCCACGAACACCTCGACCACCGCGGTCCGCCCGGTGTCCACCGCGACCGGCTGGAGCAGGGCGTACCCGCCGGCCACCTTCACGGTGAACGAACGGCCCTGCCCGCCGGCCGTGGCCACGTCGGCCGCGGTGGCGCGTCCCTCCCCCAGCGTCGGCCCCCCGGGCTCGCCGGTCCCGGCGGCCGCGGCCGTCCCGGGGCCGTTCCCGCCGCCATCGGCCGCGTCGCCGCCGCCCGCCCCGGCCGCACCCGCTCCGGCGGGCTGCCCGGCCGCCGGAAGGTGCACCGCCATCCGCCCCTGCCCGCCGGCGTCCGTACTGGCCAGGGCCCGGTTGATCGCGTCCTCGTCGGTGGTGATCGCCAGGGCCGGCCCGAGCGCCGCGGCCTGCCGCTCGGCGGCGGTGAACGCCCGGTCCCGCGCGGTCTGCTGGACCATCATCCCGAGCGGGATCAGGAAGGCCAGCGCGACCATGGTGGTCCCGGCCACGGCGGCCTTGATCAGGGCCCAGCGCAGCGAGCGCCCGAACCGCCTCATGTCCGGTGCTCCGCCAGGCCTCCGGCGGCTTCCAGCCGGACCCCGACGCCCCGGACGGTGTGCAGGTAGCGGGGGTTGGAGGCGGTCTCGCCGAGCTTGCGGCGCAGCCAGGAGAGGTGGACGTCGATGGTCTGGTCGCCGCCGTAGGTCTGCTGCCAGACCTCGGCGAGGATCTCCTTGCGGGGCACCACCACGCCGGGGCGGGCCGCCAGGAAGGCCAGCAGGTCGAACTCACGGCGGGTCAGGTCGAGCGGCCGCCCGTCCAGCGCGGCCTCCCGCCGCTGGAGGTCGATCGCGAGTCCGCCGACCCGCAGCACCTGGGCGACGGGCGCCGCGCCGTTGCCGAACCGGCGCAGCACGGCGGTCATCCGGGCGCTGAGGTGCTCTCCGGAGAAAGGTTTCACCAGGTAGTCGTCAGCGCCGTCGTTGAGCAGCCGGATGATCTCGGCCTCGTCGTCCCGGGCGGTGGAGATGATCACCGGCACGTCGGTCAGGCCCCGGATCATCTTGAGCGCCTCGCTGCCGTCCAGGTCGGGCAGGCCCAGGTCGAGGATCACCAGGTCGCAGCCGACCTGGGCGACCTCCCGCAGCGCCTCCAGAGCCGTGCCCACACTGCGCACCGCGTGACCGGTGTCGGTCAGGTGGCGGATGAGGGCGGAACGCACGAAGGGGTCGTCCTCGACCACGAGCACTGTTGCCATGGGCCTGCACGGTACGCCATCGCCGGTCAGTGGTCTGTACCTCGGGGGTGGGTCCGGACATTGTGCAACTGCCCTGCTGAATACCGGGGGTGCCGGTCTCCGTCCGTTTGGAAATACGGCAGGATGTGCGGACGATGCGGAACGGACTGGTACAGCTCGGCGCCTGGGCGGCGGCCACCGGGGCGGCGGTGGCGCTGTCCTGGCTCGGCGTGCACGCGGTGCTGACCGGCGCCGCGTTCGAGCAGCCCACGGCGCTGCCGCTGCCGTCCCCGAAGGCCGACGGCACGCCGCACTCCGCGCCCGCCGCCCCCGACCAGGCGCGCTCCGCCGCACAGTCCCCGATCCCCTCCCCGCCGGCCGCCCCGACCACCGCCCCGCACGGCCCGGCGCCCGTCACCACCGCCGCGCCGCCCACCCGCCGGCCCGCCCCCACCGCCACCGCGACGTCCACGGTGAGGAGTTACCCGATCCCGGGCGGCAAGGTCGCGCTGGACCTGAAGCCGGACCGGGCCACCCTGGTCTCCGCCACCCCGGACCCGGGCTGGCAGATGCAGGTGTGGACCGACGGCCAGTGGCTGCGGGTCGACTTCACCCGGGGCGACGAGGCCAACTCGGTCTTCGCCTCCTGGAACGGCCACCCGCCGATCGTGGAGACGGCGATCCGTTAGCGGGCCGTCCCGCCCCCAGGCGATCCGTCAGAGGCCGTCGCACGGGACGTATCCCGGCAGGTACGGCCCCACGTACCCCGCCCGGTCCACCAGCGTGTGCCGGGTCCCGCCCGGCACCCCGATGGTGGCCAGCACCACCGCGCCGTAGTCGTCCCGCACCTCGTGCGGCTCGGCCAGCGACAGCGCGCCCCGGTCCACCGCGTAGTCGTAGGCGTAGTAGGCGTCCGGCACGCTCACCGCGAGGTCCAGCACCCCGTCCCCGTACCGGTCCAGGTACGCGGCCAGTTCCCGGCCGCGCGGGCCGGTGGTCCGCACCGGGGAGGTGAGCACGATCCGCGTCCCCGGCGCGGCGAGCACGTACGAGAGCGTCTCCGGCTCACCGGTCTCCGGCCCGGCGTACGCGGTGCAGCGCAGCCCGAGCGCGGCGCAGTAGCGGCGGGCCGCCCGCTCGGCGTCGGCGACCGCGAAGACCACCGCGTCGGCGCGGCCCATCGGCAGCGGCCCCGCCTCCGCCGGGTCCGGTACGAGGCCTGCCCCGAACAGGGTGACTTCGGCGGCGGTGTCGGTCATGACTGCCCTCCCGGTAGGCGTACGGACCATCGTGGCCGCCCCCGGGCACCCGGGACGGGGCCCTGCGCACGGGGGTGTGGCTGGAGGGTGGCGCCGGGCCGACCTGCGCGCAACTGTTCCGTTTCCTCCTGGTCAAGCTGTGCCCCGGAGCGGAAGAATCGGCCGCGCCGCTGTACAGAATGCCCACCACAGGACGGTGCCGCGATGCCCCCCGCCCACGTTCCGAGCTCCCCCGGCTCGCCCAACTCCGCCACCCCGCAAGGCGCTTCCACCTCCCCGGCGGGCAGCACCAACGACGCCATCGACGCCCTCGACGGCCGGCTGATCCGGCTGCTCGCCGAGGAGCCCCGGATCGGGGTGCTGGAGTGCTCGCGCCGGCTGCAGGTCGCCCGGGGCACCGTGCAGGCCCGGCTGGACCGGCTCCAGGCCAAGGGTGTGATCGGCGGCTTCGGCCCGGAGGTGGACCCGGCGGCGATCGGTTACCCGGTGACGGCCTTCGCCACCCTGGAGATCTCCCAGGGCCAGGGCGCGGACGTACGGGCGCACCTGGCGAGCGTGCCGGAGGTGCTGGAGCTGCACACCATCACCGGGATCGGGGACATGCTGGTGCGGATCGTGGCCCGGTCCAACGCCGATCTGCAGCGGGTGATCGACCGGGTGCTGGGCTTCGACGGGATCGTCCGCTCGTCCACCGCGATCGTGCTGGAGAACCCGGTGCCGTACCGGATCCTGCCGCTGGTGGACCAGGCCGCCGCCGAGTAGCAGGATCCGGGCGGCCGGCAAGACCCTGCCGGCCCTGATGACCGCCGGGGAGCGCCGGGCCCACCTGGCCCGCTACCCGATGGTGCCGTTCACCCCGTACGCCCTGCGGGACCCGGCACGCCTGCCGCTGCTGCCGCGCCAGGGCCCGCGGCGGGCCGTCCCGATCACCCGGTTCCCGGGGGCACCTCCCGGCCGAAGGCCGGGGGAGAGTACGCGCTCGGCACGGCGGGGGCGGCGGTGCCGATCGTCGAGGGCAACGGCATCGGCGCGATCTCGGTCTCCCTGCCGATGGCCCAGGCCCACCGGCCGGCCGGGATCGCCGCCCAGCTGCGCACCCGGACGGGCGACGACTTCGCCGCGGCGGCCTTCGGGATCCGACCCCGCCGGCCGGGCCGACTTCGTGCGGGGGGAGGCCCGGTCAGCAGGAGGGAACGCTGCCGCCGCTGTTGAGCGCCTGGAGGGCGGAGACCGCCTCGCTCAGGGTGCCGACCGGCACCAGCTGCAGCGACTTCGGGGTGTTCACCCTGGCGTCCGTGCACTCGTCCTTGGGCAGCAGGAACACCGTCGCACCGTCCCGGGCGGCCGCCTGCGTCTTCAGGGGGACGCCGCCGACCGGGCCGACGGTGCCGTCCGGGTCGATGGTGCCGGTGCCGGCGACGGTGCGCCCACCGGTGAGGTCGCCGCCCTTGCCGTCGCCGGCCAGCTTGTCGACGATGCCCAGCGCCAGCATCTGGCCGGCGCTCGGGCCGCCGACCGCGCCCAGGTCGATCTTGACCTTCACCTGGTCCGGCGACAGGTGGAGGTAGTTCAGCGCGGCCGCGGTGGCGGCGTCCTGCGACTCGGCCATCTGCAGGGCGGTCGCCTCGTCGGCCTTCACCGGGTTGCTCTCCGGGTAGACCGTCTCGGTCGGGCGCACCGCCTCCTTCGGGTCGAACCACGCCTGCATCGAGCGCCAGAAGGAGTTCTTCTGCCCCGCGTTGGTCGCCGTGATGGTGACCATCCGCAGCTCGCCCTCGGTGGTACGCAGCGGCGCCCCGGTGATGGTGATCACCGGCCTGTCCTCGAACGTGCCCAGGGTGTCCGCGGTCAGGCCCGGCCAGGTGATGGTGTACGGCAGCGGGACGAAGGCGGCCACGCCGAACAGCGCGGCGACCAGCGCGCCGCACAGCGTGAGCGCGCGGGTCCGCGGGGAGGTGAGGGCCTTGGGGAGCTTGGTGTCGGACACAAGGGGAATCCAAACACACCCGACACCGTGCGCGGGCGCTACCTCAGGGCGTCGGCCACCTCGGTCGCCGCCTCCACCACGCGGGGGCCGACCCGCTCGGGCACCATGCCGTTCAGCATCACCACGCCGACACTGCCCTCGATGCCGCTCAGTCCGACCAGCGCGGCGGCCGCCCCACTCGCTCCGGACTGCTCCTCCGCGCGGGTGATGACGAAGCCCTGCTCGGGCCGGCGCTGGCTGGGGAAGGTGCGCGCCTCCAGGATCGCCCGGCCGGCCGCGCTCTCGGTGAGCGGGTGGCGCAGGCCGGTCCGGTAGGCGACGTGGAAGTCCGTCCAGCTGGGCTCGACCACGGCGACGGCCAGCGCCTCGTTGCCGTCTACCAGGGTCAGGTGGGCGGTGGCGCCGAGGTCCTCGGCGAGGCTGCGCAGGGCCGGCAGCGCGGCCTCGCGCAGCAGCGGGTGCACCCGGTGCGCCAGCCGCAGCACGCCGAGGCCCACCCGGGCGCGTCCGCCGATGTCCCGGCGGACCAGGCCGTGCTGCTCCAGGGTGGCCAGCAGCCGGTAGACCACGGTCCGGTTGACGGCCAGCCGGGCGGCCAGCTCGGTCACGGTGAGCCCCCGCTCGGAGTCGGCGAGGAGCTTGAGGACCCGGACGCCGCGGTCCAGGGTCTGGGAGGTCTCGGCAGTCACGACGGGCAATCCTTTCCGCGGCGCTCGCGGCGGGCGGCGCCGTTCCAAGGCCGGTGTCGCGCGCAGGTGGGGGTGGCCGCGCTCGGGCCGCACTGCGTCGCCCTTGACGCGCACGGCCCTGCGGCGCCGTCCCGCGGGGGTTACCCGGCGGAAGAGCGTGGGGGAAAGCTAGTGAAGGAAATGACGCGACGGAAGTGGTTGTCCAAAATTCGGGCGTGATCGGCTTCAACGCCGCCTCGGATTCCGGACAAACCCCCGCGATCCACCGGGTGCGTCAGGGTGCGGGCGCGCCCTCGGTCCGATGTCCGGACGCGCCGGAGCGGACGGGGCGTCCGGACACGACCGGGGGCGCGCCGTCCGCCGGAGCGTCCCTTCGCCGCCTTCCGGCTCCGCCGGGCGCCCCTTCGCCCGCTTCCGGCTCCGCTACTTGGCCCACTCCCGGATCTTCGCGATCCGCGCCTTGAGCTGGTTCGCGGTGGCCTGCGCGGTGAGCGGCCCGCCGCACTGGCGGCGCAGCTCGTTGTGGATGGTGCCGTGCGGCTGGCTGGTGCGGTGGTGCCAGGCGGCCACCAGCGCGTTCAGCTCCTTGCGCAGCTCCCGCAGCTCCTGGTGGGTGACCACCGGCCGCTGTTCGGCCGGCAGCTCCAGCAGGTCGGCCTCCTCGGCGGGCTTGGTCTTGCTGCGCTGGATCTGCCGGTGCTGGCGCTTCTGGAGCAGCATCTGCACCTGGTCCGGCTCCAGCAGGCCCGGGATGCCGAGGTAGTCCTCCTCCTCCTCGCTCCCCGGGTGGGCCTGCATGCCGAACTCCATGGCGTTGTACAGCACCCGGTCGAAGACCGCGTCGGAGCCCAGCGCCTCGTAGGAGAACTCCTCGCCGCCCGCGCCGTCCGGCCCGTCGTTGGCGCGCTCGGCCTCGGCGAGCAGCCGGTCCTCCTCGTCGAAGAGGCCCTCGCCCTCCTTCTTCGGCCGGTCCAGCACGTGGTCGCGCTGGAGCTCCATCTCGTTGGCGAAGCCCAGCAGCAGCGGGATGGTCGGCAGGAACACCGAGGCGGTCTCGCCGCGCTTGCGGGCACGCACGAAGCGGCCGACGGCCTGGGCGAAGAACAGCGGGGTGGAGATCGAGGTCGCGTACACCCCGACGCAGAGACGGGGCACGTCGACGCCCTCGGACACCATGCGGACCGCGACCATCCAGCGCGAGGTCCCCTCCGCGTAGTCGGAGATCCGCTTGGACGCCTCGGCCTCGTCCGAGAGCACCAGGGTGACCTTCTCGCCGCTGATCTCGCGCAGCATCTTGGCGTACGCGCGGGCCACGTTCTGGTCGGTGGCGATGACCAGGCCCCCGGCGTCCGGGATCGCCTTGCGGACCTCGGTGAGGCGCCGGTCGGCGGCCTGGAGCACGGCCGGGATCCACTCGCCCTGCGGGGACAGCGCGGTGCGCCAGGCCTGGGCGATCAGGTCCTTGGTCATCGGCTCGCCGAGCCGGGCCTCCAGCTCGTCGCCGGACTTGGTGCGCCAGCGCATGTTGCCGCTGTAGCTGAGGAAGATCACCGGGCGGACGACGTGGTCGGCCAGCGCGTGCCCGTACCCGTAGGTGTAGTCGGCGACGGACTTGCGGATGCCGTCGCCGCCCGCCTCGTAGGCCACGAACGGGATCGGGTTGGTGTCCGAGCGGAACGGCGTCCCGGTCAGCGCCAGCCGGCGGGTGGCCGGCTCGAAGGCCTCGAAGCAGGCCTCGCCCCAGGACTTGGAGTCACCGGCGTGGTGGATCTCGTCCATGATCACGAGGGTCTTGCGGGCCTCGGTCCGGTTGCGGTGCAGCATCGGGTTGACCCCGACGCCCGCGTAGGTGACCACGATGCCGTGGTAGTCCCGGGACAGCGGCCCGGAGGAGTACGCCGGGTCCAGCCGGATGCCTATCCGCGCGGCGGCCTCGGCCCACTGCTTCTTCAGGTGCTCGGTCGGCGCGACCACGGTCACCTGCTGCACCAGGTGGTTGTGCAGCAGGTACGAGGCCAGGGTGAGCGCGAAGGTGGTCTTGCCTGCGCCCGGGGTGGCGACCGCGAGGAAGTCGCGCGGCTGCGTCTCGATGTACTTGTCCAGCGCACCCTGCTGCCAGGCCCGCAGCTTGCCCGCGGTGCCCCAGGGGGCGCGGCCGGGGAAGGCCGGGGAGAGGTGGTGCGAGCCGGCGGGCGCGGCGTGGCCGACGGACCGGACGGGCGCCTGCGGCTCCGATACGTCGGAGAACAGCGGCATCGAGGAGGCGGCGGCAGTACTCACGGTCTCCGAGGGGGATCATCGCAGGTCAGAGGCGGTTTTTCGGCCTCGCCCCGCGGTCGGGCGGCGATCGGGCAACCCGCCCAGCGTACCGGCCCGGCGCCGCTCGGACCTCCAGGCGAGGCTCCGAGCCGGGCCCGCACGGCCGGAAATCGATGTGACCCGGATCACGTCGAATACCTCGTGGAACCGGGTAATCACCGCGGGCCCCGGGACTCTCACCAGGGTGAGGCCGCACCAACCCCCACCTGCCCTAGCGCGGCCTCGCACCGAACCGAAGGGACCCGCCCGTGCGCACCGCCGAAGAGACCGTCCAGGCCCGCCTGATCCTCTCCGCCCACCGCTCCGTCCGGCTGCGGGTGGTGCTGTCCTACCTGACGGAGGACCCGCTGGCCGTCCGGATGGCCTTCCCCGCCGAGTTCTCCCTGGACGACGCCGCCCAGCACCGGGACAGCGAGGACATCGTCTGGATCTTCGCGCGCCAGCTGCTCTCGGCCGGCATCGAGCTGCCGGCCGGCGTCGGCGACGTCCACGTCCGACCCGCGGTCGGCCGGCGGACCATGATCGAGCTGCGGGCCCCCGAGGGCACCGCGCTGCTCCAGTTCGACACCGCCGACCTGCGCCGCTTCCTGTGGCGCAGCCGGCTGCTCGTCCCCGAGGGCGAGGAGCACCTGCACCTGGACGCCGACCGCGCGCTCGCCCAGCTGCTCGGCTGACGGGCGCAGGCGTCCGGGAGCGCCCCCGCGCTTCCGGGCTGCCGTTCGCCCACTCGGTGACTCCTCGGCAACCCGGGTCCGGGGCCCGGGAAGCCCGTACGGTCGCCCGCCCGCCCCGGGCGGTTCAGCCCGAGAGCTTGCGCATCAGCCGGACGCCCTGTGCCGCCGTCAGGTGCGGCAGGTACGCCTTGCCGATCGCCCTGGTGATGCCGGGCAGCGCGGCCGGGTCGGGGTACGCCATGTACATCGGCCGGTACTCCGGCTGGAACTTCGCCTTGAACGCCAGCAGCGACCGGAAGCCGTACACCGGCTCCAGCACCTTGCCCATCCAGTCCAGCATCCGCTGCAGCCCGGTGGGCTCCTCGCCCTGCCCGGTGCGGGCCAGCGGCGCGCCCGACAGCGACAGGAAGCGCGCGCCCTCCTCCTTGAAACCGAGCGCGGCCGAGGCGATCAGGAACTCGCTGACGCCGCGGAACCCGTCCGAGCGCCGGCGCATGAAGTCCAGCGTCCAGCCGATCGGCACGCCGTCCTCGTACACCGGCATCCAGCTGGTCAGCCCGTGCACCGTCCGCTGCTCGTCCACCGCGACCAGCACCCGCACGTCCGGGTCGTCCAGCTCCTCCAGCCCGCCGAGCGTGAAGCCCATCTCCGGTAGGCCCTTCTCGGAGACCCACTCCTCGGAGATCGCCCGGATCTGCTCCCGCAGCGCGAGCGGCGCCTCGTGGTACGACCACCACTCCGCGGAGATGCCCTGCTTGCCGGCCTTGTTGAGGGCGGTGCGGATGTCCTGCCACTTGCGGCCGGTGAAGGCCAGCTCGGGCAGCGGCACCACGGTGTCCTCGGCGACCTGCACCGAGCGCCAGCCGAGCTGCGCGGCGGCGGCCCTGGTCTCGCCGCAGACGCTGTAGAAGCACGGCGTCCAGCCGCGCGCGTCGCAGTACCGGGCGAAGCCGGCCACGGCCCGGGCCCGGTCCTCCGGCGCGCCGAACGGGTCGCCGGTGGTCAGCGCGACGGTGCCCACCACCCGGTAGGCGACGGCCGTCCGGCCCTGCTCGTCGAACCAGTAGTGGTTGCCGTCCCAGGTGGCGATGAACGAGAGCGTCCCGCCGCCGTGCTCGGTCAGCAGCGCCCGCGCCCGGCCGGCCGCCGCCGCGTCGGTGTGCAGCACCGGACGCCGGAAGACCGACAGCAGCACGGCCAGCGCGACCGCCCAGAACGCCAGCCCGCAGTACGTCTCCAGGAAGCGCGCCACCGGCCCGACCGCGATCGGGTAGTCCGGCAGCAGGTCGTTGTACGCGGGCGGCAGGAACTGGGCCGGCAGCCCGGCCACCAGCCGGCGGGCGGTCGCCCCCGGCTCGAACTGCCCGGCCACCAGCCGCCCGAGCCCCACGTAGGCGGCCGCGGAGGCGAGCGCCGCGCCGCCGAGCACCAGGGCCAGCCGGCGCACCGAGCGGCCGGACAGCCGCAGCAGGAACCGCTTGCGGGTGGCCACCAGCAGGACGGTGGTCAGCAGGGGCAGCAGCAGCGCCTCGACGAAGTACTGCACCACGTCCCGGCTGACCGGCCCGGCGTCCAGGTACAGCCAGCACAGCAGCGCCGCCCAGAGCAGCTCGGTGGCCACGGTGACCAGCCAGGCGAACCGCAGTCCCCGGCGCAGCCCCTCGGCGAGCACCAGCAGCAGCGCCGGGAACAGCGCGGCCATCATCCGGCCCGGGGTGTCGAAGATCCGGACGACGGCGTGCGCGCGGGCGCAGTCGTGCGCCGACAGCGCGCAGAAGTCGGCCACCTCGTCCGGGCTGAGCCGGTGGGAGAAGTACAGCTCGGAGAAGGTGTTGAACGGCCCGGTGGCGTTGTCGTACAGCGAGGCGAGCAGGGGCCCGAAGGCGGCGGCGACCAGGCAGAGCGCGACCAGCACCCGGGTCTCGGAGTGCGAGGAGCGGTGCGTGCGCAGGTGCGGGCGGCCCCGGCTGACCAGCGCGCCCAGGCCGAGCCCGACCAGCGCGGCGGCGCACCGCTGGACGCTCTGCAGGTGGCCCACGTACAACGTCATCACCAGCGGACCGAGCAGCACCAGCAGGTGCAGCCGGCGGCGCCAGAGCACGGTGAGCCGGTACCCGAGCACCCCGGCCAGCGCGAACACGCCGACGCCGGGGCCGACCGAGATCTGGTCGGCCACCGAGGCGGTCCACTGCTCCCCCGCCGAGGAGCCGAACGCGACCAGCGCGGTGCCCAGCAGCGTGCCGACGACCTGCCCGCCGACCAGCACCGCGAGGGTGCGCGGCCACCCGAGCCGGTGCTCGGCGGCCGGGCCGACCAGGAGCAGCAGCAGGCTGGTGAACACGTACGAGCCGCTGCCCGAGCACCAGAACATCGAGGTGACCGGCGTCCACCAGTGGCCCTCGGCCAGCGTGGACAGGCCGATCCCGGCCCTCTCCAGCAGCCGGTCGGACGGGCCGTGGCCCAGGCTGTCGGTGGCCGCGCCGAGCAGCCAGAGCCCGGCCAGCAGGGTCAGCGTCAGCGGCGCCGAGCGCAGCCGGGAGCCGAGCACCCGGGCCGCCCGCCGGACCCGCTGCGGGCCCGGCTCCGGCGTCCGGGTGACCGGGGCCGGGTCGGTGCCGCGCTCGGCCGCGCGCTCCGCGTCCGGCCCCGGCCCGCGGTCCTCGCCGACGGCCACCAGGGCGGTCCCCGCCCCGGTCACCGGGTCAGCCCGGTCTGCTGGGCGAGCCACGGGAGCTGTTGGGCGATGCCGGGGCGGAAGACGACCCAGCCGTGGCCGCCCGGCATCAGTTCGAACTTGGACTTCATTCCGGCCGCCTGCACGGCCTGGTAGACCTTCTCCATCTGCGGTCTGAACTCCTCGTCGGTCTCGCCGACGACCAACGCGACGTTGGTGTCCGGGAACTTCTTGTGGGCCATCACCTGGAGCGGATCGACTGCGTCGAACTTCTTCTCGTCACCACCGAACGCGGCCTTGACCGTCTGTTCCCGGCTGCCCAGGGTCGGTTCCTCCTGCCCGGACATGTCGAGGACGGTGCCGTACACCTCGGGCGCGTTGACGCCGAGCTGGAGCGCGCAGGTGCCGCCCATCGAGGCACCCCCGATCGCCCAGGAGTTCCGGCTGGTCGCGGCCTGGAGGTTCTGGTGGACCCAGTTGGGGACGTCCACCGCCAGGTAGGTCTGGGTCTTGGCGATCTTCGAGTCCAGGCAGAGCGTGTTGGCCCAGGTGGAGCCGAGCTGGTCGGGCATCACCACGATCGGCGCGAGGCCGCCGTGGTCCGCCGCGTAGGCGTCCAGCGCCTCGTTGATCTGGGCGGAGAGCACCCAGTCCCCCGGGACGCCGGGCTGACCGGTGATCATCACGACCACCGGCAGCAGCGGCCGCGGGGTGGCCTGGTAGGCGGGCGGGAGGTAGACGTACGCGTCGCGGGCCTTGAAGCCCGACTTGGTGCCGGGGATCGGCACCACCGAGACGGTGCCCTTCTCGGGCAGGTCCGCCGGGGGCTGCCAGACCTCCTCCAGCGACTTGCCCGGCGGGGCGGCCACGACCTGGCCCGTCTTGGTGGCGTCCAGCCCGTCGGTCTTGGTCAGCCACGGCGCCAGCATCACGCGCCCGCTCGGGAACTGGCCGAAGCCGATGTTGACCTCGGAGGACGCCATCAGCACCACCAGGCCGCTCAGGCCCAGCGCGAGCCCCCGCCGCCGCCAGTCGAGCCGGCGCATCCGGTAGCCGGCCAGGCAGAGCCCGAGCAGGGCGACGGCTATCCACCAGGTGACGTACCGGGGCGTGCCCTCCGGGAAGGGGTGCCACCAGCCGTCGACCACCGCGTCCAGCAGCCAGCTGAGCACCGCCGCGGTGAGCAGTGCGGCGGGCAGGCGCACCCGCCACCAGCTCCGGCCGCGGCCGACGGCGAGCGCGAACAGCGCCGCCCAGCCGACTGTCAGCACGGCGTGCGGGATCAGGCCCTCGGTGAGCGGCCAGTCGATCGGGTTCCAGCGGGAGGCAAGGGTCAACGTGCTCATGCGGCTTTGCCCGGCGGGGTGGTGTCGGCCAGGAACCCGTAGGCGACGACGTTGCCGTCGTAGCCGTGTTCCTCGCTGTACGAGCCGCCACAGGTGATCACCCGCAGCTGCGCGTCAGTGGCCTGACGGTAGACCCGATCGTCCGGGAAGTCCTTTCGGTCGTGCACTTCGATGGCGTAGAGCTGGTAGACGGCGGTGGCGCCGTCCGCCCGGGCGATCTCGATCCGGTCCCCCCGACGGAGCGCGCCCAGATGATAGAAGACCGCGGGGCCGGCCTTGTTGTCGACGTGTCCCACCAGGATCGCGGTGCCGCGCTGTCCGGGCCCTGCCCCGCCGCGGTACCAGCCCGCGAGGTTCCGGTCCGCCTCGGGCGGGGTCTGGAGGTGGCCGTCGGCGTCCAGTCCGAGCGCGGCGACCGGAGCGTCCAGCCGCACCGCCGGGATGCGGATCCGGGTCGGCACGGACGGGCCCAGCGGCGGGACGACCGAGACCGGCGCGATCCCGGCCTGGGCCTGGCCTGCCCCCGGTGTGGGCGGCGGCACCGACGAACCTCCGTCGTGCAGCAGCCAGGCACCGAGCACCAGCGCGGCTCCGGCCGCCAGGGTGCCCGGCCAGGGCCCCCTGCTCTGCTGGACGCCCATGGGCGCTCCCCTCTGCCGACGGAACCCCGCTTCCTGGGAGTTTCCTGGGAACAATTCAACCGGAACGGACTGTAAAGCACGTCCGTACGACGGTCGTATCGGCACCCGCCGATCGGCAGGGCCGATGGCCTCTTCCCTGCACCGTGTGGGCGTCCGGTCGCGCAGCGCAACGGCCGCCTCCCGCATGCGATCGCCGCGGGAACACACCCGCACACGAGCTACCGACGGTTCAACGGGTCCGATCGGTTGCGTCGTTCGAGCGATCGCTCACGACCGCGCGCCGCGCTTCTTCGACCGACCTCACCCCCGTGCCATGCTGACCCGGTTACGGGTTCGATCACCCACGTGCCCGGCCGGACTCCGCACTCCCCCACGCTGCCCACCGCCCCACGAACGGAGTGACCATGGAAGCCCTCTCCCGCCGTACCCTGCTGACGGCCGGCGCCGTCACCGCCGCAACCCTGGCGGCCGGCTGCGGCAGCAACCACGCCACCGGCGGAGAGCGGGTGAGCGGCACCGCCGTCCCGGCCACCGGCACGGCCGAGGAGCAGGGCAGCATCGCCACCCCGGCCCCGGCCCCGATCCCCCCGCCGAAGGCCGTCCTGATCGGCGACGGCTCCACCTCGGACACCGGCGCCCAGCCGCACCAGCCCGTCCCCGAGCAGCTGCGGCCCGGCCGGCGCCCGCCGCAGTTCGTGGTCTTCTCCTGGGACGGCGCCGGCGAGCTCGACAACGGCCTGTTCGCCCGCTTCCGCCGGCTGGCCCGGGAACACGGCGCGAAGATGACCTTCTTCCTCAGCGGCCTCTACCTGCTGCCCGAGTCCAAGAAGGACCTCTACCGCCCGCCGCAGCACCAGGCCGGCGCCTCCGACATCGGCTACCTGAGCGACCGGCACATCCGCGACACCCTGGAGAACGTGCACGCGGCCTGGCTGGAGGGCCACGAGATCGGGACCCACTTCAACGGCCACTTCTGCGGCTCCACCGGCGTCGGCCAGTGGTCGCCGGAGGAGTGGGACAGCGAGATCGAGCAGGCGATGGACTTCGTGACGAACTGGCGCACCAACACCGGCTTCACCGACCTGCCGGCGCTGCCCTTCGACTACCGCAAGGAACTGATCGGCAGCCGCACCCCGTGCCTGGAGGGCCAGCGCAACCTGCTGCCCACCGCGGTCAAGCGCGGCTGGCGCTACGACAGCAGCGGCAACGGCACCCAGGTGTGGCCGCAGAAGATCCAGGGCGGCGCGCTCTGGGACCTCCCGCTGCAGTCCATCCCGTTCCCCGGGCACACCTTCCAGGTGCTCTCGATGGACTACAACATCATGTACAACCAGTGCGGCCCCGACACCAAGGCCGACCCGGCGCTCCGCCCCGGCTTCCAGGCCCAGGCCCGCGACGCCTACCTGATGGGCTTCGAGCGCACCTACAACGGCAACCGGGCGCCGTACGTCATCGGCAACCACTTCGAGGAGTGGAACGGCGGCATCTACATGAACGCCGTCGAGGAGGTCCTCAAGGCCATCGCGGACAAGCCGGAGGTCCGGCTGGTCTCCTTCCGGCAGCTGGTCGACTGGCTGGACGCC
This sequence comes from Kitasatospora sp. NPDC057542, assembly GCF_042801945.1. Classification (NCBI taxonomy): domain Bacteria; kingdom Bacillati; phylum Actinomycetota; class Actinomycetes; order Kitasatosporales; family Streptomycetaceae; genus Kitasatospora; species Kitasatospora sp. NPDC057542. The sequence continues at coordinate 11,391 of NZ_JBHVFE010000013.1, read as the reverse complement.
CAGGACCCGGCGGTGCTGCGCAAGCTCCGGACCCTCGCCCCGGGCCAGTCCCCGGCCGGCGGCTGGGAGTCCTTCCTCGGCGCCCCGGCGGGGGCCAGGGCCCCCGCCGCCGCCGGCTGACCGTCAGGTCCGGGTGCGGACCCGGCCGGAGAGCAGTGCCCCCAGCAGCGACACCCCGATGCTGGTCAGGAACACCACCGCGAAGGCGCCGGGCGACCCGGCGCCTTCCGCCGTGTCGTGGAGGGCCGCCACCGAGCCACCGCCCAGCGCCGCGAACAGCACCCCGGCCAGGCCGGTGAGCAGCACGTTGCCCAGCGCGTCGCTCATCTGGAGCGCGGCCGAGTTGGCGCCGGCGTCCTCCGGCCTGGAGAGCTTCATCATCAGCACGCTGACGGACGCGATGGTCAGCCCCATCCCGAGGCCGCCGACGCCCCAGGCGACCGCGGCCACCCAGGCCGGCACCGCCGGGACGAGCACCAGCGCGGCGCCCCCGATCGCCACCACGGTCAGCACGAAGCCGCCCCGGATCATCGGCACCCGGAAGCGCTCGGCGGCCGGCCGGCCCTGGAGCCACGAGCCCAGCGCCCAGGTGAGGCCGCCGCTGGTCAGGGTCAGCCCGGCCAGCGTCGGCGAGAGGCCTCGCTGGCTGGTCATCATCAGCGGGATGAACACCTCGGCGGAGAAGAACGCCCCCGCCGACACCCCGCGCAGCAGGATCACCGCCGGCAGTCCGCGCACCGCGCGCAGCGTCCCGGCGGGCAGCAGCCCCAGCACGGCCGGCACCAGCAGCGCCGCCCCGGCCGCCCCGGGGATCAGCCCGATCGGGTCGAGGCGCTGGCCGGCGTACTGCACCAGGCCGGCGCCGACCGCCGCAGCCGCGGCCAGCCGGGTGCGGCGGCGGTCGAAACCGCCGCCCTTGGCCACCGGGTGCTCGCGCTCGGAGCGGGCCAGCGCCGGGCCCATCACGGCCAGCGGCAGCAGGATCAGCACCGGCACGGCCAGGAACACCCAGCGCCAGCCCAGGTGCTGGGTGACGGCACCGGCGACCAGCGGGCCGACGATCGAGGGCAGCACCCAGGCCGAGGAGAAGGCCGCGAACACGGACGGCCGCAAGCGCTCCGGATAGGCCCGGCCGACCACCACGTACAGCGCGACGATCACCAGCCCGCCGCCCAGCCCCTGGATCGACCGCCCGGCCACGAACACCCACATCCCGGGCGCCGTCCCGGCCACCACCAGGCCGACGCCGAACACCGCGATGCCGGTGAACAGCGGTTGCAGCGGGCCGCGCCGGTCGCACCACTGACCGGAGACGACCAGGGCGAACAGCGTGCTGGTGAAGTACCCGGAGAAGGCGAAGGCGTACAGCGAGACGCCGTCCAGCTGGCGGGCCGCCGTCGGCATCGCGGTGTTGACGGCGGTCGCCTCGAAGGCGATCACCAGGACCACCGAGACGATCCCCAGCGTCAGCGCGCGGTAGCGGCCGCCGAGCACCCCGCCACCGGGGTCGTCGTCGAGGGGTATCGGCACGGGGTCGACCGAGGTGGGGGAGGCAGTGGTCATACGTAACATCGTAAGAGCCGTCTGCTTCGATGACCCCTGACCCCGGTCGGTGACCGGCTCGGTCCCGGGTCCTAGGACGGCGGCGCGGCGCAGGTCAGTGCAGCACCTTGAGGCCCACCACGCCGGAGACGATCAGCAGCAGGCAGACGATCCGGGCCATGGTCACCGGATCCCCCAGGACGGCCATGCCGTAGACCGCGGTGCCGACCGCGCCGATGCCGACCCAGGCGGCGTAGCCGGTGCCGATCGGAATGGTGCGCATCGCGTACGCCAGACCACCCATGCTCAACAGCAGCGCGACGCCGAAGACGAGGCTGGGGACGAGGCGGGTGAAGCCCTTGGACGATTCCAGGGCGACCGCCCACACGGTCTCCAGGAAACCCGAGACGATCAGAACGAGCCAGGCCACGACGTGACACCTCCGCAGTCCACAGCGGCCGGATTGCCGCTGAACTGCGTCGTCTTGTCGTCACCGGGTACGACGCGCTCGTCCGGGGTGGCGGAAATGCCGCCACCTGCCCCCGACGGTAGCACACACTTGCCATGCAGAATTTACAAAGGGGCGTTGACCCCTCTCCCCCGGATCGGCCACTATGAATTCACTGGCCGTGTGCCCGAGTGGCTTAGGGAACCGTCTGCAAAGCGGTGCACGCGGGTTCGATTCCCGCCATGGCCTCACCGGAAAAGGAATTGCCGGTCGACTCCGAAAGTCGTCCGGCAATTCCTTTTCGCTGTTTCCGTCGTTTCCGTCGCCGTCCGGGGAATCCGGTCAGGCCGTGACGGCGTCCTCCGCCCGGATCGGCAGCCGGCCGACCGGCAGGCCGGTGGCGGCGCGCACGGCCGCGGCGACGGCCGCCGGGGCGACCACCGCGGGGACGGCGCCCACCGCCTTGGCGCCGAACGGGGCCACCACGTCGCGCTCCTCCAGCAGCGTGGCGATCCGCACCTCCGGGGTGTCCAGCGCGGTGGGCAGCCGGTAGCCGGTGAGCGAGGGGTTCTGGAGCACCCCGCCCTCCGTCCGCAGGTCCTCCAGCAGCGCCAGGCCCACGCCCTGGGCCACCCCCGCCTCGATCCGGTCCTCGATCTGGCGCGGGTTCAGCGCCCGGCCGACGTCCTGGGCGACCGTCATCTCGACCACCCGCACGGCGCCCAGCTCGATGTCCACGTCCACCACCGCGCGCATGGCGCAGAACGAGATGGAGACGAAGGCGTCGCCCTGCCCGGCCTCGTCCAGCGGCTCGGTGGGGTGCGGGCGGCACTGCGCGGTGGCCCACAGCTCCTTGCCCTCCAGCGCCTCGGCGACCGGCATGCCGAGCACCCCGTCGTACGAGGTGATCTTGCCGTCGGCGATCTGGAGCAGCTCAGCCGACATCCCGAAGTTCGCCGCGATCGGCTGCAGCAGCTGGTGGCGGACCATCAGCGCGGCCCGCTCGACGGCGCCGCCGGAGACCCAGGTGTGCCGGCCGCGGGCGGACGGCCCGGCGATCGACTGGTCGCTGTCGGCCGGCGCGATGTAGACCTCGCTGACGCCCAACACGGTCTGCACGATCTGCCGGGCCAGCGTGGCGAAGCCCTGTCCGGCGTCGACCGCCGCGCAGATCACCGTGGCGTGGTCGCCGCTGACCCGCACGGTCGCCGTGGAGACCTCGTCCTCGCCCTCGGCGCCCAGCATGTGCACCATGCCGACGGCGTAGCCGATGCCGCGCCGCACCGCCGCCGGGTCGCCCGCGCCGCCGGGCCCGCCGGGCAGCAGCCACTCGGCGTCCGGGTCGTCCACCGGCAGGGCCGGCAGCGGCTCGGCGGCGACCGCGTCGAGCAGGGCGCGCACCGGTGCCGGGCAGGTGACGGCCTGTCCGGTGGGCAGCGGGTCGCCGGTCGACATCGCGTTGCGGCGGCGGATCTCCACCGGGTCCACACCGATCCGGGCGGCCAGCTGGTCCAGCTGCGACTCGTACGCGAAGCAGGCCTGCAGGGCGCCCTCACCGCGCATCCGGCCGGCCGGCGGGTTGTTGGTGCGCACCGCCCAGGCGTCCACGAAGACGTTCGGGCAGACGTACGGGCCGGCCGAGAAGGCCGTCACGGCGGCCAGCGCCTCGGCGGAGACGTCCGCGTAGGCGCCGCCGTCCAGCAGGATCTGCGCCTCGACCTTCACCAAGGTGCCCTCGGCGTCGGCGTGGTGGCGGTACCGCAGGAGCGCGGGGTGGCGCGAGGTGTGGGTCTGGAAGGACTCCTCGCGGGTGAGCGTCATCTTCACCGGGCGGCCGGTGCGCAGCGCCAGCAGGGCCAGGGTGACCTGGAAGGAGAGGTCCTCGCGGTCGGTGGTGGCGCCGGGCACGCCGGTGACCACCAGCCGGACCCGGTCCGGCTCCAGGCCGAGGCAGGCGGCGGTGCGGTCGCGGTCGCCGTGCGGGTCGGTGGAGGACAGGTGCAGCTCGACGCCGCCGTCCGGGCGCGGCACGGCCAGCCCGGCCTCGGCGCCGAGCGGGGCCGGGTCCTGCCGGCCGACCTGGTAGAGGCCCTCGACGACGATCTCGCCCACCGCGTCCGGGTCGCCGCAACGCAGCGGCAGGTGGCGGAACAGGTTGCCGTCCGGGTGCAGCGGCGGCGCGGTGAAGGACTGCTCGGGGTCGGTGACGGCCTCCAGCGGCTCGTAGTCGACCGCGATCAGCCCGACCGCCAGCCGGGCGGTGTCCGGGTGGTCGGCGGCCACCGCGGCGATCGGCTCGCCGTGGTGGCGCACCACACCGGCGGCCAGCACCGGCCGGTCGGCGACGATCGGCCCGGCCGGGGCGCCGTCGGGGGTGCCGTCCGGGCCGGGCGGCAGGTCTGCGGCGGTGACCACGGCGTGCACCCCGGGCAGCGCCAGCGCGGCCGAGGTGTCGATCCCGCGGATCCGGGCGTGCGGGTGCGGTGAGCGCAGCACCGCGCCCCACAGCAGCCCCTCGGCCCACAGGTCGGCCGCGTACGGGTAGATGCCGAGCGCCTTGGGCAGCGCGTCGTTGCGCAGCGGGGAGCTGCCCAGGCCGGTCGGCTCCGGTGCGCCGCCCTCGCCGCCGTCCTGCTGGAGTGCTGCGCCGATGTCGGTAGGCGACGTCATGATGCGTGGTCGTCCTCGGGGAGCCGGATGCCGTGGGCGGGGGTGGCGCCGTACGGGACACCGGCCGGGGCGGCGCCCTCGACCGGGGCACCGTGCGGGTGCGGGGCGGCGTACGGGGTGCCGTGCGGCGGGGTGCCGTCGTAGGCGGCGCCGGGCAGCGGGGTGCCGTGCGCGGGGGTGGGCTCGTAGACCGGGGCGTCGTACCCGGTGTCGTAGCCGTTCTGCTGCTGGTGGCCGTCCTGGTAGGGCACGTAGGTGCCGTGGGCGGGGGTGGCCTGGTACGGCTGCTCGGGGTACCCCTGCGGCGGGTAGTACACCTGGTCGTCGGCGGCCTGGGCGGGGATGCCGTCCCGGATCGGGGCCAGCACGGTGGTGTCGTACACGCCGGTGTCGTAGCCGCCCTGGGGGTCGCCGTACGGCAGCCCGGCCGGGGCCTGCTCGACGGCGTGCGGCGCGGCGGGGTGCGGCTCGACGGGGTGCTGCGCCGCGGCGTGGGCGGCCGGGTGGGGCTCGACGGGCTGCTGCGGGACGTGCTCGATCCAGGCCTCGGCGTCGGTGTAGACCGGCGGCTCGACGGCCTGCCCGGGGTCGACGGGCAGGTCCACCGGCAGCTCGGCGGCCGGCTCGGCCGGCGCCTCGGGAGCGGGCTCGACGGCCTCCTCCGCCTGCTCGGCCTCCAGCGCGCGGGCGTCCGCGACGGTCTGGACGGCGGCCAGCACGCCCCGGTAGCCGGTGCAGCGGCAGAGGTTGCCGCAGAGCGCCTGGCGGGCCTCCACCTCGGTGGGCCGGTGGTTGCGCTGGAGCAGGTCGTGCACCGCCATCGCCATGCCGGGGGTGCAGTAGCCGCACTGGACGGCGCCGGAGGCGGCCAGCGCCTGCTGGACGTCGCTCGCGCCGCCGGCGGCCGACAGGCCCTCGACGGTGTTGATCTCGCTGTCGGCGGCCAGGGCGGCGGGCACCAGGCAGCCGGCCACCAGCTGGCCGTCCACCTGCACCGAGCAGGCCCCGCACTCGCCCTGCTCGCAGCCGTCCTTGGCGCCGGCCAGGCCGAGCCGCTCGCGCAGCACGTAGAGCAGGCTCTCGCCGATCCACGCGTCGGTGACGGGCCGTTCGAAACCGTTGACCCGCAGCGTGTACGAGGCGCACGGGCGCAGCTCGCGGCTGACCTGCGGGGAGGGGCCGAGCGGGTCGGCGTCCAGGGTCTCGATGGGGTCTGTGGTCACTTCAGCGCCCTTCCCAGTGCCCGTCGGGCCAGCACCGATACGGTACGCCGCAGCCGAACGGCGGCCGCGGTCGGCCCCTCGGTCACGGCCTCCCAGGCGCCCTCGGCGCCGTAGTTGTCGGGGACGCAGGCGGCGGCCACGTACTCGCCGAAGGCGGCGGTCGCGGCCGGGTCGATCTCCCGGCTGCCGTCCCAGTCGATGCAGCCGGCCACCCAGGCCTCGGCCTCCAGCGGGCGCAGCGGCACCGGCGCGACGGCCCCGACGGCGCAGCGCACCGCGCGCCGGGCCGGGTCGAGGACGAGCGCGACGGAGGCGGTGGCGCGGGCCGGGCCGCTGCGGCCGGTGGCCTTGAGGAAGACCTGCGGGGCGTGCAGCAGCGGGACGCGCACCCAGGTGAGCAGTTCGCCGGGGCGCACCGGGTCGAGTCCGGTGAGCAGGTGACTGACCGGCACCTCGCGGGTGCCGTCGGCCCTGGCCAGGGTGACGCTGGCCTCCAGCGCGGTGAGCACCGGGAGGGTGTCGCCGGCCGGAGCGGCGCTGACGATGTTCCCGCCGAGGGTGCCGACGTTGCGGACCTGCGGCGGGCCGGCGGTGCGGGCGGCGTCCGCGAGCGCGGGGATGAGCGCGGCGAAGTCGGGGCGGTCCATCCGGGCGTGGGTGAGTCCGGCGCCGAGCACGGCGGTGCCGCCGTCCTCGTAGCGCCAGCCGCGCAGTTCGGTGATCCGGCCGAGGCCGACCAGGGCGGCGGGGCGCAGCCGTCCGGCGTTGACGGCCTCCATCAGGTCGGTGGCTCCGGCCACCGGTACCGCGGCCGGGGCGGCGGCCAGCGCGTCGACGGCCTCGTCGAGGGAGGCCGGCAGCATGATCGTCCGGTTCACCTGGGTCCCACCGTGCTCCACTTGCTCATCGATCGCCTGCCGCCCGCCGGCCTTCGGCCGTGCTGTCCTGCGTCAGCAGCCCGGCCTGGCCCGTAGGGTACGGGCGATCGGGCCGGGTTGGGCAACTCTGGCACACAATGCTCGATGATCATTTCGGGGCCGGTGAACGGGACTGCCCGATTGGGACTGATACCGGGCGGTATCTGCCCCGACCCGCCTCGGGCCAGGGCAGATGTTCATCTGTTCTTGACGTCGGATGACCGCTCAGAAGTTCCCGATGAGTAGGACTAACGGACCGGCGGCGGCCCCTCGATCGGCCGGCCGGCCACCCCGGGCCAACGCTGCCAGGGGTGCGGCCCGCCGGCCGGGCGGTACTCGACACCGAGCGCGTCCAACGCCTTCAGGTATGTCGTCAGCCGCTGCTCGAAACCGGCGAAGTCCCGCTCGGCCGGCTCGGTGGGCAGCTCGGACCAGGCGACCTCGGCGAAGGCGACCAACCGGGGGAAGGCCCGGTAGTCGATGTCCCGGGCACTGTCCATGAACTCGCTCCACAGGTTGGCCTGGGTGCCGATCACGTGCCGGGCGGCGGCCGCGTCCAGTTGCCTCGGGACCGGCTCGAACCGGTAGACGTCCTCCAGCGTACGCACGAAGCCGACCGGGATCGGCTCGTCCGGCCCGTCCGCCTGCCGGTGGTCGAAGTAGACGTGCTGCTCGGGGCACATCACCACGTCGTGGCCGGCCTGCGCGGCGGCGATCCCGCCGCCGAAGCCGCGCCAGGAGGAGACCGCGGCGCCCGGAGCGAGGCCGCCCTCCAGGATCTCGTCCCAGCCGATCAGCCGGCGGCCGCGCTCGGCCAGCCAGCGGTCGAAGTGCCGGATGAGGTGGCTCTGCAGTTCGTCCTCGTTGGCCAGGCCCAGCTCGCGTATCCGCGCCTGCGCGGCGGCGCTGTCCTTCCACTGCTCCTTGGGGCACTCGTCGCCGCCGAGGTGGACGAACTCCGAGGGGAAGATCTCCAGGACCTCCTCCAGCACCGCCTCGAAGAAGCGCAGGGTCTCCTCGGAGGCGTTGAGCACGTTGTGGCTCACCCCCCAGTCGGTCCAGACCCCGAGCGCGGCGGTGTCCACCACGTCGGTGTTGCCCAGCTCGGGGTAGGCGGCGACGGCGGCCTGGGTGTGGCCGGGCAGGTCGATCTCCGGGACGACGGTGACCCCGCGGGCGGCCGCGTAGGCGACGATCTCGCGCAGGTCGTCCTGGGTGTAGTAGCCGCCGTGCGGACGGTCGTCGCGGCGCTGCCCGGCCCGATAGCCCACCATCGAGCGATCCCGCCAGGCGCCGCGCCCGGTCAGCCTCGGGTAGCGCTTGATCTCCACCCGCCAGCCCTGGTCGTCGGTCAGGTGCAGGTGCAGCACGTTGAGCTTGTGCGCGGCCAGCAGGTCGACGAAGCGCAGCACGTCCGACTTGGGCAGGAAGTGCCGGGCGACGTCGAGCAGCACGCCGCGCCAGCCGAACCGGGGGGCGTCCGCGATGTCGGCACCGGGCAGCACCCAGCCCTCGCGGCGCAGCGGCGAGCGGCGGTAGGCGTCCGGCCCGAGCAGCTGCCGCAGGGTCTGCGCACCCCACAGCGCGCCGGCCGGGCCGCCCGCGGCGAGCAGGGCGTGGCCGGGGCGCACCGTGATCCGGTACGCCTCGGCGGCGAGCGCCCCGTCCTGGACCAGCTCGATGCCCGCACCCGGCCGGCCCGGGCCGAGCGGCAGCCCGGTGGCGGCGGTCAGCGCGGCCCGCAGCCAGAGCTCGGCGTCGGCCAGCGCGGGGGGTGCGGTCAGCGTGGTGGCGGCATCGAGCGGATAGTCCTCGTCCGGGCGGCGCACGGCACTCGAAGGTGCGGGAATGAGGTCCATTCCGACATCCTGCCCACGCCCCGGACGATTGGCATAGACCACCGGGGAAACCGGGTGCTATGCAAAACGGCGTTGTGCGGGGCGCCGCGCAAAACGGTGTTGCGCGGGGCGCCGCGGACTACTTGTTGTCGCCGTCGCCGCCCTGCGGCTTGCCGATGCCGTCGTAGATCTCCTTGCACATCGGACAGACCGGGTACTTCTTCGGGTCGCGCCCGGGCACCCACACCTTGCCGCAGAGCGCCACCACGGGAGACCCGGAGAGCGCGCTCTCCATGATCTTGTCCTTCTGGACGTAGTGCGCGAAGCGCTCGTGGTCGCCGTCCCCGTTGGACACCTGCGGGACGGGCTCGACCAGGGTGCCGGTGCCGAGGCCGCGCTCGGGCTCAAGAGTGCTCATGGGTGCCAAGTCTATGGGCGCCTCCGGAAACCCGGCCAGTGTCGCGCCGCCGGGCCGGTGGCTCAGTTCATCGTCGGGTCGTCCGGGTAGGTCGCCAGCAGGGCGAGCGGACCGCGCTGGCGGCGCAGCACCGAGCGCCACAGCCGCTCCGGCTCGGGGCTGGAGACGTCCCCGGGCTCGCAGTCCACCAGGTACCAGGCGCCGCTCTCCAGCTCGGTCTCCAGCTGCCCCGGCGACCAGCCGGCGTACCCGGCGAAGATCCGCAGGCTGCCCAGCTCGCCGGCCAGCACCTCGGGCGGCGCCTCCAGGTCGACCAGGCCGATCGCACCGTGCACCCGGCGCCAGCCGAGCGGCTCGCCGGTGCCCGGCTCCCCCGGCGCCACCGCGAGGCCGAGCGCCGAGTCCAGCGCCACCGGGCCGCCCTGGAACACCACGGCCGGCTGCCCGACGAGTCTGTTCCAGCCGTCCAGCACACTGCCCACCTCGACCGGCGTCGGCCGGTTGAGGACCACGCCGAGCGCCCCCTCGGCGTCGTGGTCGAGGAGCAGCACCACCGCCCGCGCGAAGTTCGGGTCGGTGAGCAGGGGCGTCGCGACGAGCAGACGGCCGGTGTGGGACCGGCCTCCGTTGGAATGGGCCGCCGTCATGCCCACATGATCCCGCAGAACGGCACCGCTCGGACACCGCAACGCCAGGAAACCCGCCACGCCGGACGAACACCCGTACGGCCGTACCGGGGAAGCGGGTACGGGCCCCGAGAGAGCACCATCACGGGAGAGGCTCACGGGAACCGACCGCACGCCTACTACCATCTACGTCTGGTGGACGCCCTTATACGGTGCCGACTCGGTTTCGCCGGGGGCCCGAACGCGCCCGTACGACCGGCCCACCACCGGCTCTCTCCCGGAGCCCACTCCCCCCGACTCCTCTGGCACCCCGGATTGCGAGAACGATGACCGACGACGTCCTGCTGGTCCATGGCGGAAACCCGCTCGAAGGCGAGATCCGCGTCCGCGGTGCGAAGAACCTGGTACCCAAGGCCATGGTCGCCGCCCTCCTCGGCCAGGGCCCCAGCAGACTGCGCAACGTCCCGGACATCCGCGACGTCAAGGTGGTCCGCGGCCTGCTGCAGCTGCACGGCGTGACCGTGCGCGCCGGCGACGAGGACGGCGAGCTGATCCTCGACCCCTCGCACGTCGAGAGCGCCAACGTCGCCGACATCGACGCGCACGCCGGCTCCTCGCGGATCCCGATCCTGTTCTGCGGCCCGCTGCTGCACCGCCTCGGCCACGCCTTCATCCCCGGCCTGGGCGGCTGCGACATCGGCGGCCGCCCGGTCGACTTCCACTTCGAGGTGCTGCGCCAGTTCGGCGCCACCATCGAGAAGCACCCGCAGGGCACCTACCTGGTCGCGCCGCAGCGCCTGCGCGGCACCAGGATCGAGCTGCCCTACCCCTCGGTCGGCGCGACCGAGCAGGTGCTGCTCACCGCGGTGCTCGCCGAGGGCGTCACCGAGCTGCGCAACGCGGCCATCGAGCCGGAGATCGTCGACCTGATCTGCGTCCTGCAGAAGATGGGCGCGATCATCACGCTGGGCACCGACCGGACCATCCTGATCACCGGCGTGGACGAGCTGAACGGCTACAACCACCGCGCGCTGCCGGACCGCCTGGAGGCCGCCTCCTGGGCCTGCGCGGCGCTCGCCACCAAGGGCGACATCTACGTCCGCGGCGCCCGCCAGCTGGAGATGATGACCTTCCTGAACACCTTCCGGAAGGTCGGCGGCGCCTTCGAGGTGGACGACGAGGGCATCCGCTTCTGGCACCCGGGCGGCGAGCTCAAGGCGATCGCCCTGGAGACCGACGTGCACCCGGGCTTCCAGACCGACTGGCAGCAGCCGCTGGTGGTCGCGCTGACCCAGGCCACCGGCCTGTCCATCATCCACGAGACGGTGTACGAGTCGCGGCTCGGCTTCACCGGCGCGCTGAACCAGATGGGCGCGCACATCCAGCTCTACCGCGAGTGCCTGGGCGCCACCCCGTGCCGCTTCGGCGCCCGCAACTTCCTGCACTCCGCGGTCGTCTCCGGCCCGTCCAAGCTGATCGGCTCCGAGCTGGTCATCCCGGACCTGCGCGGCGGCTTCTCGTACCTGATCGCGGCGCTGGCGGCCGAGGGCACCTCGACCGTGCACGGCATCGACCTGATCAACCGCGGCTACGAGAACTTCATGGACAAGCTGCGCGACCTGGGCGCCCACGTCGAGCTGCCCAGCGAGCAGCTGGTCGACGCCTGACGGTCCGGTCACGACGGCGAGAGGCCGGGCTCCCCAGCGGGG
>NZ_JBHVFE010000012.1:0-50648 GCF_042801945.1 Kitasatospora sp. NPDC057542 | reverse complement strand
GGGCAGTGTGATCCGTGCGGCCGCACAGCACCGTGCGAATGATCAGTGTGGACATCCAGGACCTCCAGCCGTCCTCGGCTCCACGGGTGGGCCGGTGTACTCCTGGCGCGAGGCGGTCTCAGGCTTCAGGCGTCACGGCGCCAGCGGTCGGCGGCGAACCGGGTCAGCGCAACCTCCAGGTCGAGCGGAACCACTTCGGTGGAGCCCAGCTCCCACACCCGGATCCAGCCGTCCGAGTCGGTGAGGGACGGCGGCGCTTCCCGTCCGGCCACCGGTTTCATGGCGAGGCAGTACGAGACGTTCAGACCAGGGGAGCCGGGCTCCACGTTCCTGCGGGATCGGACCCTGACCACCTGTACCTCCGCCACGTCGTCCCACCGCAGCCGTAGCTTTCGGCCTTCGTTGAGCTCCACGCCCTCGCTGTCGATGCGCAGCCGGGTCGCGACCGCCCGCAAGGCCAGTGCCCCGAGGAGGAGCACGCCGAGCACGCCCAGCAGCGCAGGCCACCAGCGCACCGTCAGCAGCCAGGTCCGGCGCAGGTCGGCCTGAAAGCCTGACCCCGAGGACATCGGGGAGACCACCAGAAGGAACACGGCGGTCAGCCCCAACAGATCGAATGCCAAGGCCCGCAGGGCTCCGATACTGCGCGAACTGCTCCTGAGCACCACCTCGCGTGGTCCTGCGGTACTGCCGGGCATCCAGCCCGGCGCCTCACCGGTGAGCCGTGATCCCAACCCGGCGTGCCGGAACTGGTAGACCCCGCCGAATCGCCGCAGCACGCCCAACTGGCGGCCGTCCTCGAGGAAGCCCAGCACATCGCGTGGCAGACGTCGACGCCCCGCCACGATGAGGCGTGTGGCGGTCCAGCGGCCCCATCGACTGAGGGCGATCAGCACGGCGGCCGAGCACGACCAGCCGATGACGAGACCGCCGGCGATGAGGAGCGGATCGCCGTTGAGCCAGTGGAAGAACGCCAGTGAGGTTCCCGCGATGGCCGGTGCGACCACTGTGGATTCGACAAGAGCGATCCTGCGCTCCTCGCGCAGCAGTTGCCTGGGTCTGGCCGCCGTATCGGACTCGGCCGACCGGGTCAGGAGCACACCGGAGAGCAGGGGAAGAAGAAAGACGCACAGGTTCGCTGACGTGCTGCCGGGCAGCGTCACGCCGACGGCCGTCGTAGCCGCGGCCGATACTGCCAGGAACAGCCGTCCACTGACACCGGCCGCCCGTCGTCGTGGGCGATCGTCGAAGCCGCTGAACAGGTGCCTTGTGAGGATCCTTCCGAACGCCGTTGCGATGATGGCGACTGCGGCGACGGCCCCGAGCACGTGGCCCACTCCCTGGATCCCGAGCCCGGGCCGCGGGGGAGAGACCCCCAGGAGGGCGGCCAGCCCCGCGATTGCATAGCTCGCCGACGTGCCGTAGATGCCTACGGCGACGATGACGACGGTGCCCCAGATGCCCGGCCCGGTCAGCAGGCTCCGCAGCTGCCACCAGGCGATGTCCTGAGTGCGTCGGCGGTGAAGCTCGCCGGCGAGGAAGCGAAAGTACGCGGGCGCTCTGTCGGACCTCCAACGGCGCGCCGGCCCGGGGAGGTAGGACGGCCGGGGCCCCTGTGCGCAGACAGTCGGGATCAGCTCGTCCAGGAGGTGCCCCTCGATGTCCTTCGGGGTGGGCAGCCGCGTCGCATCGAGCAGCTCACGAGGATCGGCGTTCTTCGGCGCGTACACCGTCGCCGCGAGCCAGAGCATCAGGGGCGAGGAGAGGGCAGTGGCGACCGGTCCTTCGGGGTCGCTCTCCATCGCGTCGAAGAGCGACTGCCAGGGGCCGAGGCGATCTTGATGACACATCTGGGTGAGGTAGGCCCTTCCGGCCTCGGGAGGCACCGGGCAGAGGCGCAGAACGGGCACATTGCGCAGCACCGGCGAGTCGTCCACGGCACGCTGGTAGGCCTCCGGCCGGGAGGTCAGAATCAGGGGGTCCGTCGTGCCGATTGCGCGCGTCAGCGCCTTCACCGCGTCCTCGCGAGCCAGCGGTAGCAGCTCGTCGAAGCCGTCGAGTACGGGAACGATCCGCCGATCCCGCACCAGGGACTCCACGGTCGGCTGATCCAGACCTCTGACGAGCCCTCCGTACTCCTCGCTGATGCGCCTGATGACCCAGTCCTGGACGCTGTTCCCCGGCTCCCAGTCCGGCATCGACAGGATGACCGGCACGCTCTCCAGGGAGCTGGGCTCCCTGGCTTTCAGCAGCTCGACCACGAGCAGGACGACCAGGGACGACTTCCCCGCTTCGCCAGGGCCGGTCACCACCAACTGGTGCGGCGTGAGCGCTCGGACCCAGGCAACCAGATCCTCAAGCCCGGCCAGTTCAGGGCGCTGCGCGTTCGGGTCGCTCCAGTGCCCCTGCTCCAGCTTCCAGGGGATCGCCATTGGGACCCGATGGTGCAGACCGCGGATGCCGGCCTCATCCCGCCACTGATCCAGGACCTCGCGGGCCAGCCCGTCCAGGACATCGCTTTCGGCATCGGCGGAGGCCGACCGTCTGCCAGGGGAGGCGCAGTCGGAGCCCAGATAGATGTTGCGGACGTTTCCTGCCTGGATCAGGTTCCGAGGCGAACCCTTGTTGTCGTTGTGCACCGCACCAGTCATCTCGACATGCTGTCAGGCCGGCGTGTGTGGGCGACGGGCTTCCGGGGGAGCGGGTGACGGCTCTTTGACGGCTTGTCCGGACCAGTGGAGGCTGATGACCTCGGACGATCGTGAAATTTCGCGTTGAGCCGTTTCTGCGGTCAACGTGGAGAACATAAAAGACTCATGTAAACCGCTTATAGACGCCACAGGTCGGGCGTGACCTGCTCACGCCAGATTGTCCTGGTGGACAGCAGACCGGCGTGCCCTGGGACTGATCGAGGCTGGTCGCCGGACCCCGGGCACCGCTATCGGCCCCCATTGCCCGGTTCACCGAATCGTTGAGCACGAACGCGAGCCGCCTCCGACGGGATGTGCCATCGGGAAGATCGACGGCAACCCCGTGGGGTACGCGTACGGCTTCGCGCGCACGGCCGACTATCAGCGGCCGGGGCTCACCGGCGTGCTGACCGAGCAACTGACCGAGATCGCACCCGGACCCTCACGTGTGCGAAGCGATGGCGCGCGGCCCGTGTCGGGCGGGGGAGGAGGGCGGAGGGGGTAACCAACCGGATGGCTCGAATGCCTCGGCATTGAGAAGTCATCTCTTTGGCCTCAAGTAGCCTTTGGAGGTGTGATCATGATGGAACGCTTGGCACCCGCTGGGTTGCGGGAACCGCACTGTCCTCGGCTACGACCGAACAACCGCGCACTGGCCACCTCGTGAGCGACAGATACTGCGAACTGGCCCTCCCTTCAACCGATCTTGCGCGCGACACACTGCGCTACGCACAGGCCCTGGTCCCAGCGGCGATCTTCAATCACAGCGTGCGTACCTATCTGTACGGACGCCTCCTCGGCGAGCGACGTGGTCTGCAACCGGACCGCGACTACGACGACGAACTCCTCTTCTTGGGCTGCGTCTTGCACGACTGCGGGCTCAGTATCGAGGGCAACGGTGACCAGCGGTTCGAGCTGGACGGTGCCGATCTGGCAGTCCGCTTCCTGACCGAGCAGGGAGTGCCACCGGAGCGAACGGACGTCGTGTGGGACGCGATCGCGCTGCACATGGACCGTGAGATCGCCCTGCGGAAGCGGCCGGAGGTCGCGCTGGTCGCCCTCGGCGCGGGCTTCGATCTGGGCGGCGGCCCAACCGCACTCCCGGACGGCTACGCGGACCGCGTCCACCAGGTGCTGCCCCGTCTGCACGCTGCGGCGGTCCTGCACGACAGCATTGTCAGCCAGGCGCTGGAGAAGCCGCACAAGGCACCGCCCTTCACGATGCAAGGCGAGCTCGTTCGCCAGGTGACCGGCCGGACCTCGCCAGCCTGGGAACAGCTTGCCCGATCCTCAGGGTGGAACGACTACGACCACTACCGCCCTGATTCACCGAGCACGCCTTCAGACGTCGGCCGCCGGTAGCGGGCCCGTTCTCGTAGCCACGCTGATGCCCTCGCAGGTCACGACGGTCGGCCCCGCATGCGGGGGGTAGCTTCCTCCGTACGAGGGGCCGGAGTCTGCGGGATCTCACGGTCGATCCCGTCCGGGTTCGGGGCGAGCAGACGGTGGTGCGGCGGCCTCCGGTCGGGGCAGGCAGTGGTGGCTGAGTGGTGCGGGGTGGCGGGGTGGCGGGGTGGCGAGCCTGGGGGAGACGCCGTGTCAACCGTGCTGCACCCGACCGAATGTCACAGTCCGGTGCCTGTCATGTCCGGGCGATTGTGACGCCGTTCATGGCACCAAATGCCGTCGGCAGACCGTCATGTGAGGTGTCCACGCAGTCAGCGCACACCGCCATCGGGGAGTCATCATGTCCGTCCGCCACCACCGTCGCCCGCTGTTCGTCCCCGCCGTCCTGGTCGTCGCTGCGGGGCTCGCGTTGACCGCCTGCGGGCCGGAGAACTCCGACTCGGCCGGCGGTTCGGCGGCCTCCGCGCCCGCCACGGCGGCCGTCACGCCCTCGACGGCCGGCGGTCCGGCCTCCGGAGCCCCGTCGGCGGGCGCACCGGGCGCGGGAACGGCATCGCACCCTGCCGCGCAGAAGCCGTCCGGCGCGAGCCCGTCGGGCGGTACCCGGCCCGGCGGTGGGAGTACCGGTTCCGCCGCCGACCACCCCTGCGACATCCAGAACCTCGCGATCCAGGCGACGGCCCGCGCCGGGGCGCCCAACCAGTGGGTGATCGAGGTGCGTAACACCGGCGCGAACGCCTGCAGCCTGAGCTCCTCCCCGGGCGTCGACCTGGGCAACTCCACCTCTCCCGACCAGAGCAAGAACATCAAGCCGGTGCTTGCCAGCGGCACCTCGCGCTTCGCGGTCCCGGCGGGCCAGAAGGCGTACGCGGTGATCGACCTCGACCCGAGCGGCGCCGCCACCGGCACCGTCCCCGGCATCAACGAACTCAACGTGCTGGTCGACCAGGACGGCACCAACATGCCCCTCGCGAACACCCGCAACTTCCCGCTCGACAGCGGCGTACGAGTCCTGAACCCCAAGATGGGCCTCTACCGGTCCAGCGTGGCGGACGCGGTCACCTCCATGGCCGCCGCCCCCAAGTAGCTCCGAGCGCATTTTCGCCACTGACCCACGGCCGGCATCCGCCGCGCCCGCCGCCGCCCCGGCAGGAACTCCCGCCGGCCGTCACAGCGGCGTCGATCGTGGCGGCCAGTGCGGGTGGCCCGTGCTCCACCTCGCCGAGCGGGCGGTGAAAACCCCGTGCCGTGCCGGCCCGGGCGGGGCAGAATCGCTCCCATGACGGACATGCGGGCGTTCCGGGAGGCGGTCATCGGCTGGGCGGCGGGAGAACCCGGCGGGCCGGCGGGTGAGCTGGCCGGCCGGCTGCGGGTCCGGACGGCGGTGCTGCTGGAAGGACCGAGCGACCTCGCGGCCGTCGAGACGCTGGCCGCGCGCCACGGCCGGGATCTGGCCGCCGAGGGGGTGTGCGTCGTCCCCATGGGTGGGGCGATGAGCGTCGGCCGATTCGCCGGCCTGCTCGGGCCGCCCGGGCTGGGCCTGCGCCTCGTCGGGCTGTGCGACGAGGGCGAACGGGGCTTCTACCAGCGCGGTCTCGAACGGGCCGGCGCGCCGTGCGACGGGTTCTTCGTGTGCGCGGCGGACCTGGAGGACGAACTCATCCGCGCGCTGGGCGTGCCACGGGTCGAGGAGATCCTGCGGGCCGAGGGCGACCTCCCGGCCTGGCAGATCTTCGTGCGTCAGCCCGCCCAGCAGGACCGGCCGCCGCACCAGCGGATGCGGCGCTTCCTCGGCACGAAGAAGGGACGCAAGATCCGTTACGGCCGCCTCCTGACCGAGGCCCTCGACCCGGAGCAGGTCCCCGCACCCCTCCAGGGCCTGCTCCTGCACCTGTGACGGCGGTCCACAGCCGAGTCATCCGCACTGTTCGGGCCGGGCCCTGCGCGTGAGGCTGCGGCCTACCAGGTGTCGCCGACGAAGGTGAGCTTCACGGCACACAGCTGCAGGAGTCCGGCGGAGGGTGCGGCTGTGCCCAGCCTTCCGGCTGCTGCTGGCCGGGCCAGCCGTCGCTGTCGCGCGCCGCAGCGGCGGCGAACTGCTGCGGGTGGACGACGGCGGGCCGGCCGTGGATCAGCTCCGGCCACGCGGCTTGGCCGCGGTAGGAGGCGAGGGCGCTGTCCACGCTGATCTACTCGGCCGCCGGTCCGGGAACCGCGGCGGCCCGGGCAGGGCCGGTCGCCGCGCAGGGCGGGCAGGCCCGGATGGTCCGTCAGCAGCTCGTACAGGGCGACGAACCGTGCCTCCGTTGCGTCGCCCAGGCGGTGCCCGGCTCGATCTCGGGCAGGCGGGCGGCGAGGTGGTCGGTGACCAGGTCGAGCAGGCCGGCCAGGTCGGTGCGGCGGCGCTGGAGGGACGCGACGGAGATGTCCAGCGCGGACGCGGGGGTGCGGAAGCTGAGTGCGGTGTGCCCGTCCTGATCCACGATCAACAGGGTTTGCTCGGCGATCGGTTCGGGAGTCGCCCGGTCCAGGGAAGTGGATTGCCTCGGCATGCGAGTGAGCGTACGGTGCAGCGTACCGTCACGGTAGGTCCCCGACTCCTCACGGAGGTGACATGTCGCTGTTCAGCGCGGTGGACAGCACGGTCTTCACCGCCCGGCACCTGGCCGACCTCGCGGCCGGCACTCTTGCGGCCGTCCGCCCTTCGCGTTCTTCCTCGGCCTGACCACCAGCGGCCGGCTCATCGCCTGGTCGTGACCGACTCATCGCAGGAGCAACGACGTGCACCAGCTCACGTACGGCGACATCAAGGCCGCCACCGACCGCACCGCCGGACGCATCCGCCCCGTCGCCCTGGCCCGGCTTGACCCCGGCGCGATCCGCACGGCCCGGCTCGACCCCCTGGACGACTGTGAGGCCGAGCCGTGCGAGGTGTGGCTGGCCATGGAGTTCATGCAGCACACCGGCTCGTTCAAGGCCCGCGGCGCGCAGAACTTCATCCAGGCCCACCGCGACGCCGACACCCTGCCCGACGCCGGGGTGACGATCGCCTCGGGCGGCAACGCCGGTCTGGCGTGTGCCTGGGCCGCCCAGCAGCAGGGCGTCCGGGCGACCGTCTTCCTGCCCGAGACCGCTCCGGCGGTGAAGGTGGCCAAGCTCCACGGCTACGGCGCCGAGGTCCGCCTGGCCGGCGCGGAGTACGCCGAGGCGCTCGCGGCCTGCGAGGAGTTCGCCGCCGCCACCGGCGCGCTCGCCTCCCACGCCTACGACCACCCGCTGATCGCCGCCGGGGCCGGCACCCTGCTGGAGGAGATCCACCAGCAGATCCCCGGCCTGGACACCGTGGTGGTCGCGGTCGGCGGCGGCGGCCTGTTCGCCGGCGTCGCCACCGCCGCCCAGCACCACGGCATCCGCACCGTGGCGGTGGAGCCGGAGAACTGCCGCGCGCTGAACGCCGCGATCGAGGCCGGCCGCCCGGTCGACGTCATGGTGGACTCGATCGCCGCCGACTCCCTCGGGGCCCGCCGTACCTCCGCCATGGCCCTGCACGCCGCCCACCAGGACGGCGTGCACTCCGTGCTGGTGGCGGACGACGGGATCGCCCGGGCCCGCCAGGCGCTGTGGGACCACCGCCGTGTCGCGGTCGAGCACGGCGCCGCGACCGCGCTGGCCGCGCTCACCGCCCCGGACCAGCACGGCGCCGACCGCGACCTGCCGACCCGCCCCGCGAGCGCGGACCGCAGCTACCGGCCCGGCAGCGGCGAGAAGGTCTGCGTCGTGCTGTGCGGGGCGAACACCGACCCGTCCGACCTCGTGACCCCGCCCACCGCGCACTGACGAACACGACGAGGGGGCAGCCGAGCGGCCAACCGCCCGGCTGCCCCCTCCTCGTGTGCGAAGAGCATCACCCGGCCGTTGAGAGGCTCTCTGCAGTCAGAGACCTGGACACACCGGACACATTCCGGGGATCGCGCAGAACTCTCGCAACTGTTCATTGTGAGAGTGGCACATCGTCACGGCCGCCAGGCTCGGCTGCACGAAACGTCTCTCTCGGCCGGGGTGCTTGGGGGGGACGTACGTGTGGTGCGCCGGAACCTGGTCCCGGCGCACCACATCGCCTTCATGTCACCGCGCGAGCGGTCAGCTCCTCGCGCCCGGTCGCGATTCGGCGGCCGCGAGGCCGGCGATGGCCGTGAGCATCAGCACCGTGCCGACGACCGTGGCAGCGGTGAGCCGCTCGCCGAGGAACAACACGGCGAGCACCGCTGCACTGACCGGCTCGATGAGCATCACCACCGACGCCGTGGCCGCCCGGACGGCGCCCGCCCCGGCGAAGTACAGCGGGTAGGCGAGCGCCGTCGTGATGGTGGCGACGTAGAGCATCAGCAGCACGACGTGGCCCGGGTGGGCGGTGTGCGGCACGAGGCCCTCGCCCCAGGCGAACGGCAGCATGACGGTCGCACCGACGGCGAACGACCCCACCGTGAGGGTGTACGGGTCCTCTCCGGCGCCGTGCCGTCCGGTCCACCGGCCCAGGATGTTGGAGGCGGCGTACCCGGCGGCGGACAGCAGGGCCATCCCCACGCCGACAGGGTGGACGGCACCGGCCTGGTTGCCCAGGACCAGGATCGCGAGGCCGGCCAGCGCGCCGGCGACCGCGAGCAGCCCGGCGCGTCCGATGCGCTCGCCCAGGAACAGGCGTCCACCGGCGGCGGTGAACACCGGGGCCGCCCCGAGCGTGACGATGGTGCCGACGGCCAGCCCGGTGTCCTGCACGGCGGCGAAGTAGGCGGTCTGGAAGACCGCCAAGCCGACGCCGGTGCCCGTGAACAGCAGCACACGGCGGCCCAGCGTCTGCCGCGTCCTGGGCGCGGTACGGGAAGGGCGGAAGGCGCGGGCCGCGAGCAGCAGCGCCATGCCGGTCAGAAAGCGCCAGAACGAGACGGCCATGGGCCCGAAGTCGCTGGACCGGTAGACGATGTCCACGGCGGCTCCGGTAGTGCCCCAGGTGATGCCGGCGAACGCCAGGCAGGCAAGGCCGCGGCGCACTGATCGGGGTGCCGCCACGGGGGCAGGGGTCATTGCAACAGCAGTTTTCGACACGGAAGGAATCTCCAGACGGAGCAGATGGTCGTGGTCTCGCGTCTGCGGGCACAACCGATCAGCGCGTCGCGGCCAGTGGCCTGCCTACGCGCCGGTGTCGATGGCGACCCGCCTCAGAGGGCGGGCGGCGAGAGAACTGCTGCAGAAAACATGGTCTCCACCGTACGGCATCCGAGGTACGGCGCCTCCTTTCGGCCCTCGGGTGCTTCCGCCCGGCCAAGGGCCCCGTCAGGTGTCCGACAGCCTCACCACGTGCGCGCTGTACCCTGCCCGTCGGGGGTGAGGGTCCGATGAAGCACACGACGACACCCGACGGGGTCCGTATCGCCTACCAGGTCCAAGGCGAGGGGGCTCCCCTTGTCCTGCTGGCGGGCCAGGCGAACAACCACCACTGGTGGGACGGGGTGCGCGACGACTTCCACGCCGTCCGCAGCACCATCACGCTCGACTACCGAGGTACGGGGGAGAGCGACAAGCCCGACGAGCCCTACAGCACCGAGGTCTTCACGCAGGACGTGATCGCTGTGCTCGACGAACTCGGTATCGAGCAGGCCGACGTCTACGGCACGTCGATGGGCGGGCGTGTGGCCCAGCAGCTCGCGGCCCGCCACCCGAACCGAGTGGGTGCCCTGGTACTCGGCTGCACGTCGCCCGGAGGTCCGCACGGCGTCGAACGCGACAACGACGTGCGCAGGTCACTGGTGCAACCTCGACCGACGGCGGCTCGGCAGGCCCTCCTGGAACTCATGTACACCCCGGACTGGCTGTCGACCCATTCGGGCCCCTACCACACGCTCGGCGACCCGGGCATGCCCGCTCACGCCCGGCGTCGCCACCTCGCGGCCAGCAACCAGCACGATGCATGGGACCTCCTGCCGGGAATCAGCGCACCCACCCTGGTCGTGCACGGAAGCGACGACCTGCTCAACCCCACTGCCAACGCACACCTGCTCGCGCACCGAATCCCCGGTGCCCGGCTGCATCTGATTCCCGGCGCACGGCACGCCTACTTCGAGGAGTTCCGCGCCGTCGCGAGCCCGCTCGTTCTGGACTTCCTCATCACCGCGTGATCAGTCCAGGTCAACGCGCTCGTCAACAAGATCTGAACATCGCGCGGCTTCGGGTGGAGTTCGCGCCGCAGCTCGGCCCCGGAGAGAGCCGACGTTCGCCTGGCCCCCCTGCAGCCCGAGCAGTGGCAGCATCTGCAGCCTGGTGATGTGATCACCATGCACGAGGCCCAACCTGCCACTGGCATCGCCGAAATCATCGAGGTCCTGCCGCCTCGCGTCTGAGGCCACTGCGCAGCCAGGCGGGAAGGGCCCGTAGTCGGACGGCCGTCAGTCGCCGTCAGGGCTCTCTCATCAGGGCGGTGCCGATGGAACGGCTGCGGAGTTCCGTGTGGCTCTGGACGTGGTTGACGGTGCCCCAGTGCGCGACGAGCGCGTTGAGGTCACGGCGGAGGTTCAGCCGGCCCGCGAGGACGCCGTCGACGACGGTGAGGAGGAGTCAGCTGCGTTGAGGAGCGAGGTCGGCGATGAGCCGGTCGGCGGCGGGACCGACTTCGTCCATGCCGACGGGTGGGGAGGGGAAGGAAGAGGTGCGCCGGCCCCGGGAGGGAGAACCGGGGCCGGCGCGCGGAGTGTCATCACACCGGGGTGCCCGGAATCTGGGCGAACCCTGGGCCGCAGGCAGCCGCCAGGTTCGACGCGCTGAACGGCGTTCCGGTGATGTTGCACACGGCCTGGAAGATCTTCCCGTCCTCGCTCTCCACGTTGAGGAAGAGCTTGTTGGGGATGTTCGCGCCGCTCTCGGTGGCGGACAGGTCGGTGCCGATCACACACTTCGGGGCGCCGGGGATGACGTCGATGTCAACCCATGCTCCCGGGTTCCGGCTGTCATTGAGGAACGCCTCGCCCTGGCGGTCCGTAGCCAGGTGGAACTGGGTGTCCGAGAAGTCTCCGAAGTCCACGACGTCGGAGCTGAAGCCGCGCTGTACCCGCTCGCAGTGCTTGTTGCCTCCGGTGCTGCCCTTCTGGTCCGCCGTGTGCCCGGACAGGAGTCGGGGAGCGGTGGAGTCGGTTCGAGCTGTCGAGCCCGTGCTGCCCTGGGCGACCGCGGGCGAGGCGAGGAGGATCGCGGCGGCCACCGCTCCGGTCACCGTGGACAGGCGTCTGAAACCGTACTTCATGTGTGAATCCCTTTCCTCGGAGGTGTGCGACGCCGGCCCGGCAGCTCCAAGGAATTTCTCCGACCGGTTCACTGGCAGTGCGATCTCACTGCGAACGACTTTCAGCGGCCTTCGGAGGTTTCATGGAATCAGGCCGCAGCCCTTCTGCCAGGCACAGGCTGCACACTCGAACGAAGTCGATGATTCCCAGGAATGACGCGCGGGAGTTCACGCCATGCCGGAGCCGTCGCTCGCTGGGGGCAGGGCGTTGCGCCCGAACGGATCAAGCGTCCGCCGCAGCCATGCCGGGCCCGCGGCCGGCGGTCGACGACCACCGGCCGTAGCGCCGTCGCCCGTCGGCTACCAGATGCGGCCTCCCTGCTGCGTGACGCGGGCGGCGGTCCTGGCCCGGGCGCGTTGGGCGGCCTCGTTGCGCTGCGAGTACAGGCGGTCGGTCAAGCGACGGCGGGACTGCGGCGTTCGACCAGGACGACGTCGCGCCAGCGCCCGTGGTGGCGGCCCAGACGCTCGCGGGTGCCGACCACCCGGAATCCGGCCTTGGCGTGGAGAGCGAGACTGGCGGTGTTCTCCGGGAAGATGCCGGACTGCACGGTCCAGATACCGGCGGCGTCGGTGGAGGCCAGCAGCGCCGGCAGCAGGGCCAGGCCGACGCCCTGTCCCCGGGCGTCGGGGTGGACGTAGACGGAGTGCTCGACCACCCCGGCGTACGCGCACCGGTCCGAGACCGGTACGACCGCGGCCCATCCCAGCACCCGGTCGCCGTCCAGGGCGACCAGGCGGTGCTCGGCGAGCCGGGAGCCGTCGAAGGCCTCCCAGGTCGGTGCGGCTTCCTCGAAGGTGGCGTCACCGCCGTCGATCCCGGCCTGGTAGATCGCCAGCACCTGCGCGGCGTGCTCGGGGAGCATCCCGGTGACGGTCACCGCGGTGGTCACGCGGCGGCCTCGATACCGAGCTCGGCGAGCAGGCCCCGAATCCGCTGCTCGATCTGATCGCGGATCGGGCGGACCGCGTCGACGCCCTGGCCGGCCGGGTCCTCCAGCTTCCAGTCCAGGTACCGCCTGCCGGGGAAGTAGGGGCAGGCGTCGCCGCAGCCCATGGTGATCACCACGTCGGAGGCCTGCACTGCCTCGACGGTCAGCACCTTCGGCACTTCGGCGGAGATGTCGATGCCGGCCTCGGCCAGGGCCTCGACCACGGCCGGGTTCACGGTGTCGGCCGGGGCGGATCCGGCCGAACGGACCTCGACCCGGTCGCCGCCGAGGTGGCTGAGGAAGGCGGCGGCCATCTGGGAGCGGCCGGCGTTGTGCACGCAGACGAACAGCACGGACGGGACGGCGGCGGGAGTACTCACAGGGATCTTCCTTCGGGCAGGAGTGGAGGGGCGGGGTTCAGCGGCCGGCGGCGGCCGGGTGGTGCTCGCCCCGCGGGACCGCAACGTCCTTGGCGGCGGGCGCGGCGGGGCGGCCGAACAGCACGGCGACGAGGGCGAGCCCGACGGCCAGGCCGACGAGCTGGGCGGCGACGAACGGGCCGACGGAGGCGGGTGCGATTCCGGCGAAGGTGTCCGTGAAGGTGCGGCCGATCGTGACGGCGGGGTTGGCGAAGCTGGTGCTGGAGGTGAACCAGTACGCGGCGCCGATGTAGGAGGCGACCGCGACCGGGGCGAAGTGCGCGCGGCCGGTGCGGGCCAGGCCGAAGATCAGCAGGACCAGCCCGGCGGTGGCGACGACCTCGCCCAGCCACAGGTGCGGGGCCGAACGGTCGTGGGTGGACCAGCGCACCAGCGGCTCGGCGAACATCGCGTCGGCCAGCACCGCGCCGCCGATCGCCCCGAGGATCTGCGCGGGCACGTAGGCGGCGACCTCGCGCAGGCCGGGGCCCTCGCCGCCGCGGCGGCCGGTCCACCAGGCGGCCAGGGTGACCACGGGGTTGAAGTGCGCGCCGGAGACCGGGCCGAGGAGCGTGATCAGCACCCCGAGGCCGAACACGGTGGCCAGGGAGTCGGCGAGCAGCTGCACGCCGACGTCCGGGGAGAGCTTGGTGGCCTGGATACCGGAGCCGGCCACGACGGCCACCAGCGCGCCGGTCCCGACGAACTCGACCGCCGTGCGGCGGCCCAGCGGGGCCAGCGCGGTCATCTCGCGCCCCCCGCAGCCTGGACGGCGGTGCCGGCCGGGGCCTGCAGCAGGGCGGAGAGCTTGGCCAGGGCGGCGGGCAGCACCCAGTAGTAGACCCAGGTGCCGCGGCGCTCGGAGCCGACCAGGCCGGCCTCGCGCAGCACCTTCAAGTGGTGGGAGATGGTCGGCTGGGAGACGTCGAACGGGCCGGTGAGGTCACAGACGCAGGCCTCGCCGCCCTCGTGCGAGGCGATCAGGGACAGCAGCCGCAGCCGCACCGGGTCGGCCAGGGCCTTGAACATCTTCGCCAGCCTGGCGGCGGCCTCTTCCCCGAGCGGCTCGCGGACCATCGGCGAGCAGCACGCCACCGCGTCGTCCTGCCCGAGCACCATGAGTTCCGAATTCGACATACATCTATGTTGACAGTTGTCTATTCAAAGAGGCAAGCTCACTGTATCGACATCCATCGAAACATGACCAAGGATCGGGGAGACCGCCATGTCCCGTGTACAACTCGCCCTGCGTGTGGCCGACCTCGAAGGCTCCATCGCCTTCTACAGCAAGCTGTTCGGCACCGAGCCGGCCAAGCGCCGCCCCGGCTACGCGAACTTCGCCATCGCCGAGCCCCCGCTCAAGCTCGTCCTCATCGAGGGCGAGGCCGGCGAGGCCACCCGCCTCGACCACCTCGGCATCGAGGTCGAGACCACCGAGCAGGTCACCGCCGCCACTGCCCGGCTGCAGGAGGCGGGCCTGGCCACCTTCGAGGAGAACGACACCTCCTGCTGCTACGCGCTCCAGGACAAGACATGGGTGACCGGCCCGGGCAAGGAGCCCTGGGAGGTCTACGCGGTCAAGGCCGATGCCGACACCCTCGGCAAGAGCGCCGACGGCGCGCCGGACGCCTGCTGCGGCACCACCGCCTGCTGCACCCCGGAGGAGCAGAGCATCGACCTCACCCGGACCCCCGTTGCGGCGAAGGCTGCCGCGGGCTGCGCCTGCGGCAGCTGACCGCAGACCCGGCCCGGAGGGGTCGGCCCGCCATACGTCCGAGCGGGCATCGCGTGCGGAGAGCGCCCGACTGGGCTGGGCGGCGCCGGCCCTTGAGCTGCCAGGTTGTGTCGGCGCCCGGACTCCTGTCCGTGCCCCAGGATGCAGGGCAGAGGCCTTTCCGCCGGCCGGCGCGCCGGAAAGCATGCGCAGTGGGGGAGAGGTACCCCCACGTTCTGCTCACAGGCCGGGTGCCTGGAAGCCGTTCAGGTACCAGAGGGGGGCGGCGTACCAGATCAGGGCGATCGCGGTGACGAGGGTGCCGCCGGCCAGGGGGAGTGCCCAGCCGGGCCAGCGGCGGTGCCGGACCACGATGACCTTGGCGACAAAGGCCCCGTAGAGGAAGCACCCGGTGAGCGAGTGCAGCGCCACACGGGTGTCGGTGAACTGGACGCCGTAGGCGGTGATGCAGTGCCGGGCGATGGGCAGGGAGAGGAGGAAGGCGGTCAGGCCGATGAGGCGGTGCGTGGTACGGACCCGGTGCGGTGCGGTTTGCAGTGCGGGCAGGCGGCCGTAGATCCACAGCGCGAGGACCAGTTGGATCAGCGCCAGGCCCAGGAGCGCCGATCCCAGTTGGGCTTTCAGCAGTTGTGCGTCATCGCCGCGATTTCCGAAGAGGCTGGTCTCGTAGTTGGGGGTGTGTACCCGGCCGTACCAGAGCAGGCCGGCCACCACCGCTACCGGCAGGAGAAGCCACAGGACGTTATGGAGCCGTCGGTGGCCGGCGAGGGGAGTGAGGCCCGCCACGTGGTCGGCCGCCGCCGCTCTCGATTTCACCGCCGCCGTCAGCAAGGGCTTCCAGGCCACGAGGATCAGCAGGGTAAGTGTCTCGGCGATGAGGCTGAGCAGGGCCTGTGGGGCGGGTTGCAGGCCGTTTTCGGAGAACCCGAACAGTCCGGTGGTGCGGGATGCGGCGAACCCGATGAGCGTGCCGATGGCGATGGCGGCGGCGGCGATGCGCAGGAGCAGGGGTGCTGCCAGCAGGAGGAGTGCAGCCACGGCGAAGGCGGTGCTGGCCTGCAGCAGGAACATCGAGCCGATGACGTGGACGAGGCGGTATCCGTCGATGTAGAGCTGGGCGTGGATGTATCCGCTGGCCGCGAGCGTGGCGGCGAGCGCCAGGCGCAGCGCGAGGGCGGGCAGGCGCCGGGCGTTCTCGGCGTCCGCGCCGTCGATGACCGGCCGGGCAGCCACGCGTGCTTGAGGGGCCGGAGGGGCAGCACCTGCGGATTGGGGCCGGGGCCCTGGCCGGGTTTGGGAAACGGATGGCTGTCGGCCCGGGTCGCCTTCGTGCCCGTCGGGACCGTCAGTTGGCCGGGCCCGGCGGGGTCGCCGGGCCTCGGATGCCTGCCAGATCGCGAGGATCAGCAGGGTGAGTGTCTCGGCGATGAGGCTGAGCAGGGCCTGTGGGGCGGGTTGCAGGCCGTTTTCGGAGAACCCGAACAGTCCGGTGGTGCGGGATGCGGCGAACCCGATGAGCGTGCCGATGGCGATGGCGGCGGCGGCGATGCGCAGGAGCAGGGGTGCTGCCAGCAGGAGGAGTGCAGCCACGGCGAAGGCGGTGCTGGCCTGCAGCAGGAACATCGAGCCGATGACGTGGACGGAGCGGTATCCGTCGATGTAGAGCTGGGCGTGGATGTATCCGCTGGCCGCGAGCGTGGCGGCGAGCGCCAGGCGCAGCGCGAGGGCGGGCAGGCTCCGGGTGTTCATGCGAGCGTTTCGTCCTTGACGGCCAGTTCGTGCTTGCCCTGCCAGTAGTTGACGGTGCGGATGCCGAGCGCGTCCTTGAGGCGTCCGGCGGGCAGCACCTGGGGAAGTGGGGCGGGGCCCTGGCCGGGTTGGGGGAACGGGTAGCAGGTGGGGCGGGCCGAGTGGAAGGTGATGTTGCCCTCGGTCTTGCTGAACAGTTGGTGGACGTGGCCGTTGAGGCATGTGACCGAGGAGAAGCGGCGGAACATCGACAGCAGCTGTACCGCGTCGTCGGTGCCCCAGCCCCACGTCGGATACATCGCGAACAACGGGATGTGGCTGAAGATGACGATGGGGGTGTCGGACGACAGGCCGGCGATGTCCTTGCGCACGAAGTCGATCTGGTCGTCGCCCAGGTGGCCGAGTTGTTCCAGGTGCAGCGTGTTGACCAGCGCGATGAAGTGCACCCCGTGGGTGTCGAAGCTGTACCAGCCGTCGCCGATGGTGTTGTGGCCGAAGGTCTGCTGGTAGGCGCGTGGTCCGTTGTCTCCGATCGAGTCGTGCTCGCCCGGCACGGTGAAGACCCGGTCGGTGTCCAGTTGCGACAGCATCTGCTTGACCTGGTCGAACTGGGCGGGGGTGGAGAGGTGCGTCAGGTCGCCGCTGTGCATGACGAAGTCGGGTCGGAACCCGAGGGAGTTGACCTGGTCGATCGCTGCGGCGAACGTCCCGGTGACGTCCATGTTGGCCGGGCCCTGGAAGCCGATGTGGCTGTCGGAGATCTGTACGAAATGCAGGTCCGCGCTGCTGGCCGGGGCCGTGTTCGTCGATCCGGGGATGTGGCTGATCACCTCTCCTGCGGTGACTGTCAGGACCACGGCACCACCGAACCAGGCGGCGTGCCGCATGAGCTGCCGGCGGGTCATGCCGTGCCCGCCACCGCCGTCGGAGTCGTGTGTGTCCTCGGTCATGGGGTCACCTCCACGGTGGCGGTCATGAACGGGTGGATGGTGCAGTAGTAGGGGTAGGTGCCGGGTTGGGTGAACGTGTAGCTGTACGTGTCGTTGGTGGCCAGGGCGGCCGACTGCAGTGGCCCGCCCGATCCTTGCTTGCTGGTGACGGTGTGAGCGTCGGGGTCGGTGTTGGTCCAGGTCACCGTCGTGCCCGCCTTGACCGTCAGTGTGGGCGGGGAGAACGCAAAGTTCTTGATCGTCACCGCGTTGGCGGCCGCTGGAGCGGAGGGCTGGCCGCTGGCAGGTGAGGTCGGGGAGGTGCCTGGTGGTGCGCTGACAGAGACCGTACCGCCCGTTCCGGAGGCACCGGGAAATCCCGCCAGGCCCTGCCCGGGTCCGGGAGTCAGCGCGCTGGTGGGTCCGGGCTGTGACGATCCGCCGCACGCGCTGAGCAGTCCGAGTGCTCCGGCAACGGCGACAGCGGCCAGACACACCGTACGCGACCGCCGGGCCGGCGGAGAGGAGCTCGCATTCATGGCCATCGTTCCTTCTGCGCGTCCCCAGCCGCACGGGCGGGTGTGGTCCGGGATCGGTCCGGGATCGGTCCGGGATCGGTCGTCTCGGCAGACAGACGACCGCGTGACGCCCGCCGGGGGATGCCGGAAGGGGTGCAACCCGGTGGGTTACTGTATGTGAGCGGACAGTACGTTCCGTGGAGCGAAACGAGTTCCACAGCGGAGTCTCGTCGTTTCACCCTGGCGGCGGGCAGTGGGACGCCTCAAGCAGGTCAGGGGCGTCCGGGCCGCTCACTGCCCCCCGCGGGGTGTCGAGCGGGTGATCGTGGTGAGGGCGTGGTGGAGGGCGGTGTCGCTCGGCGGGCGGTCGCGCCAGCGGGCGCCGATGTGGCCGTCGGGTCGGATGAGTAGTGCGCCGTGTGAGCGGAGGCCGCAGAGGTCGGTGTGCTCGTCGGGAAGGGCCTCGATGCGCAGTGGCCATGGTGCGGTGGTCTGCCGCTCCCAGTGAGTGGGGTCCGGGGTGAGCAGGGTGAACCATTCGCCGAGAGCGTCGAGCGTGGAGCGGTCGGGTGTGAGCCAGAGGTGAGGCATGCGACAGCCCGGCTCTGCGGTGGGGATGTAGTCCGTGCCTGTGTCGGATGGTTCGGGTGGGGTGCTGTTGTCGGCGAGGACGGCGTCGGAGTGGTAGGTGACGCCGAGCACGAGACCGAGTTGGGCGAAGTACCGTTCCGACCAGGGAAGTTCGACGTGGACCGGCGCCGCTTCGGCGGTTCGGCGCTGCTCGCGACGCCGGTTCTGCACGTGGAGCAGGAGCCGGGTGTTCTCCACCGCTTGACGGAGAGTCCGGTGGGCGACGGGTTGTCGCTCCGTCTCGTAGCTTGCCAGCAGACTCGGTTCGGCCCACCCGTGGAGAACGCCCGCCAGCTTCCAGCACAGGTTGTGCACATCGGCGATGCCGGCGTTCATGCCCAGGCCGCCGACGATGGGGACCGCGTGCGCGGCATCGCCGGTCAGCAGGATCCGGCCGTGGCGGAAGCGCTCGGCGACGAACGCGTTCATCACCCAGTGCTGAACCCGCAGGACGTCGGCTCGGACCCCGGCGCCGGGGCTGATGGCGCGCGTGAGGAGGTCGGACCAGTCGGCGCGTGCAGCGTTTTCGGGCGTGGGAACGAACCAGGCCCAGCCTCGTTCGGGGTAGAGCGGGCCGAACAGGCCGTGCGCGGTGAAGTAGAGGCCGGCGGGCTGGTGGGCGCACCAGCGGTCGAGGTCGGCGTCGAACACGACGGTGGTGAAGCCCCCCATCGCTCCGGGGCCAGTGGTGTCGATTCCCAGTAGTTGCCGGACGGTGGAGGTCGCGCCGTCGGCGGCGATGACATGGCGGGCCCGGACGCGGGTCTCGTCACCGCGTCGGTGGTCGACGAGCAGGGCCACGACGCTGTCGGTTTCCTCGGCCAGGGAGGTGAGCTCGGTCCCGAAGCGCACTTGTGCGTCTGCTGCGGCGAGCAGGGTGGGTTCCAGCCGATCCTGCGAGGTGACCACGCCGGTCACGGGGCTCTCGGGTACCGGCGCGTCGACCCCGACCATCGCCGCTGTGGCGAAGTCACGGTCGCACAGGGTGTCGCGGAAGCGGATGCGGCCGTACTCCGGTGCGAACGCGTTGGCCGTGATCTCGGCTGAGAGCCCGAGTTGGCGATAGATCTCCATCGAGCGCACGTTGACCAGCCGGGACCGTGGAAAGGGCGACAGTTCGCGGTGTTTCTCGACCAGTAGTACCCGCACGCCCCAGCGTTCCAGTAGCGCTCGGGCGGTGAGCCCGACTGGCCCGCCACCGACGATCAGTACTGCTACCTCGGTGTCTGCTACGGGCATGTCGAGCTTCTCCTGCTCACCTCGGGCCGGGTCTGATGGGGGCGCTTCGTGACGTGACCTTCAGCCCTGCCGGCTCGGGATTTCGGCCGGTTCCCATGGCCGGCCGATGCCGTTTTCGACTCGATGACCGCCTCGACGAGGACCCGAACCGCCGCGATCAATCTTCCTGATCCCACGGCCGACCGCCATGTCCGCGCGTCGACTGCACCCGAACGTCTCAGGCAGGCACGGTCACGCCCCCGGCCTTTCGCCGTCCGGAAGCACTCCTCGATCGCGTCCGCCGGGTTGCCGGCTGTCCTCCGGGGTGTCGGCTTGTAGCCGTTTGTCGCCCCACCTAGGCTTCCGAAAGCCACTCAGATGACATTGAGGAGCACTTCATGGGAAATCCGACGGCCACTCCCGGGCAGCCACTTCCGAAGTTCGAGGAAGCCAAGGGGCTGGGTCCGCAGGACGGCCAGTTCGTGCGCGATCTGGTGGATGTGCTGGAAAAGCACGGAAATCTCGACCGTTTTGGCCTGTGTCTGCTGCACGAGCACTTTCCCGTCGCGTGCGACGAGGTCCTGGTCGAGACCCATGACCTCGCGGCACGCACGCTCCAGATCCGGGTCGACAAGGCGGACGCGACCGGTCACACCAAGCCCTCGCAGTGGCGGTTCGTGAAGAGCGGACACGGCAGCGGTGAGGTCGAGAGCCACGCCTACCAGGTGATCCTGCAGTGCAGTCCGATCAGCGGGTGCCCGGGAAGCAGGAGCACACCGCGTTGAAGAACGAGGACGGCGGCGAGGCGGACACGAACACCTCGCCGCCGTCGCACGGTTGCAGCCCGAGAGTCCGCAGCACCGCGGTGTACCGGTGGGGACTGTGCGCCGTGCCGTTGCTGGTTCTCCTGATTTTCTGGGGTGGACAGTCCGCCCGAGCGGATTCCCCACCCGCGGGCAGCTGCCATACGGAGCAGTTGACTGCCGCCCAGGTGGACGTCGAACTCACAATCGCCAACCACACCCACAACACGGCCGAGGGCCGGGGAGTCATGACCGTCCGCGTACCCAGGTCCTGGGAGTACGCCGAGGGCCTGCTGCTGCAGAGGAGTTCTGTTGCCTACCGCGACGCGATGCACTGTCTCCTGCGCGACGAGCAGGAGTCGGGGCGGCCCCCGGAACAGTACCTGCGCCAATACGAGTGGCGCTCGTCCAACCCGGCGGTGAGCACCGAGCCCGGCTTGGTCAAGGTCGAGTACCCGACGATCTTCTGGTTCGACCACGGCGGCACGTTCCTCGTCGGGCCGTGGGAAATCGATGTGCAGCCCGGCCAGTGGAAGCTGTCCCTCGTTCCGCCGACGGCTCTGGCGGGGGCCCGCTGGAACTCGGTCAAGGTCGATCTGGGCGGCCTGGAGGCATCCAGCATGACGCCCGAACCCTCGACCGCCGGCAACGGGAGCATGGTGTGGAGCGACCCCGACCCGCCCCAGGCGTCGAGCTCCTTGATGATGGTTCAGGTGGCTCCCCCATGGCAACGCGCATGGGCGGCGGTGAGCAGCAACGATGCGCCGTTGCTCGTCAGCAACAAGATCGGGCAGGCCACCTGGTGGGTGGTCATTTCCGCCATCGTCGCGGTGGCCGCTCTACGAGCCCGCCGCCGGCCGGCCCACGACGAGGCCACCGCGCTCGAGATCCGCAGCAGCACGGTCCTGCTGCAGTGGGGTGTGGCCAGCGCCGTCATCATCCTGACGTTCCTGCTACCGCAGTACGCGCTCCTCGACCAACGCTGGATGATCCTGACCGGGATTCTGGTCGGCTGGGCGTTGACGGCCACCGCCCGTCCGAAGAGGTCGGTGCTGCTGGCCGCCTCGCTGGTGGCGGCGGCCGGCGGCCTGGTAGCCGCCTGGCCGTCCCTGTTCAGTCTCCCCGAGAGCCTCTCCTTCTCCGGGACCGGGCCCGTCCACGGCTTCGCCCCACTGGTGGCCACGACCGCGGCGCTCCTGTGGCTGTGGCTGACCGGCCTGGCGCTGTGGATGTGGCGGCTCGCGTGTGAGGGCGGGCTGATCCGGCCACCGACGTCACCCTGGCGGCTGCGCCGCGTCGGACCGGGACTTGCCGTGGCCACCCTCCTTCTGCTCGGATGGCAGTGGTGGACCCAGGCCCGCGGGTGGGAGCGGGCCAGCTGGCTGAGCAACCGCGCGATGCCGGAGTACGGTTGGCTGCACCGGTCCTTCCTGAACGAGCGTCTGGTGTCCTACGCGACCCAGATCCCCTCGTGGTGCGCCTCCTGGACCTGGGTGCTGACCGGCATCGCCGTCGTGGCCCTGCTCCGGGCCAGGGACCTGGCGTTCCCCGTGCCGCGCGCGTATCCCACCAGGCTGGACCGCCTCCTGCTCGCCGTGTTCTTCGCCGTCGTGGTCGCCTACCGCCAGGGCTCGTTCGCCGGCAGCCAGGCCGTGGCTGTCCTCTGGCTCGTCCTGGACATCGCCGGGCTCTACGCCCTGCTGGCGGTCGGGAGCCGTTGGGCGGTCCTGGCCCATCACCTTGAGGGAAGCGGGAACACTCCGAGGCTGAGCGAAGCGATCACGGAGGCGAGCCGCTCCGGCCTCATCGTGCGTGCCCGCCGCTACCGGGAGCTGACCGACGAGCTCCGGGACATGGGGAAGAGCGAGGGAGCCGCCGGCCGACATGCGGCGGAGAAGGAACGGCACGCGATGGAACGGGAGCTGAGCGGGCTGCACCGCTGGCGATCGCCGACCGGAACCGCCGACACGGCACGGGCCTGGCTACCCGGCCAGTACACGATCATGGACGTCGCCCTGAGCTGGGGCCCACACGCCAGGTGGTGGGAGAACGCCCGCCGGGCAGCCCTGTTGGCGGCCGCCTTCGGCCTTCCGGGCACTCTCGTCATCCTCTGGTTCTCCTACCAGGCGGAGCAGACCCAGTGGATGTACACCGCGCAGGACTCCTTCGGGGCACCCAACATGGTCAGGCTGTTCTTGACCTTGGAGCTCGCCTCGGCAGGTGCGGGCCTGGTCCTGGGCGGGCTCTGGCGCCTGCTGCCCGGACGCCGCGGTCCGGCACGCGCCCTGAGCCTGGTCGCCGTCTACACCCTGCTGATCGTCATGGGGACCCTGGGCGACCTCATCACCGACCAGCCGCTCGGCAACGTGGCCATCGCCACCTGCCAAATGCTTCTGGTACTGACCCTCACCGGCCTCGCCATGGACGCGGACACCTTCCATGCCGAGCGGCGTCTGTGGCCCAGCCGCTTCGGACTGCTGCTCTGGATCTACCAGCTTCGCGGTTTCTCCGCACAGATCGCCTATGTACTGGCCCAGTTGGGCGCACTGATCGTGATCGCGAAGTTCTTCATCGGACCCGACATTCGGAGCATGAAGCCGCCGTAAAGTCACAATTCGCGCGAGGTGGTGAGTTGCCTCGGAACGCGGCCGGAGGCGCGGAGTTCCTGCAGGTCGGGGATGCGGCTGTCGACGGTGCCGGGGCTGACGCCGAGGATCTCGGCGATCGAGGTGATCGAGTTCTCGGGGTCGGCGGGCATGTCGCGGACGACGACAGGGCCGGTCAGGGTCAGCGGGTCATCGGAGTGAACAGGTCGGGGTCGATCGTCTGGGCCATGGCGTGGTGTCCGGTGTCGTTGGGGTGGAGGTGGTCGCCGGAGTCGTAGTCGGGCCGGATGCGGGTGGGATCGGCCGGGTCTCTGAGTGCGGCGTCGAAGTCGATCACACCGTCGAAGAGCTGGCCCTGGCGGATCGCGTCATTGACGGTTTGCCGGCAGTGTTCGCCGGCGGTCTCGTAGCGTCCGAAGCCGCCGTAGGGCGGGATGGTCGTGCCGACGACCTTGACGTCCCTGGCGTGGGCCTTGGCGACGAAGGATCGCAGTCCGGCGATGATCGCGGCCGGATCGTACTGGTGGGGGGTCTGTTGGATGTCGTTGATGACGTCCGTGAGCACGATGGTGCCCGCTCCGGGAACGTCGAGGGCGTCCCTGTCCTCGCGGGTCAGGGAACTGGGCATGGTGGGGCCGTTGTCGGTGAGCAGCCTGGTGGCGCTGATGCTGGCGTTGACCACCTGGTCCGGCCGGCCGGCCTGCTGCAGGCGGTGGGCGAGTTCGCTGGGCCAGGATGCGCCGGGTGAGGCCTTGTAGCCGTCGGAGACGGAGGCCCCGATGATGACGATGGACTTCGCGGCTGCCGCGTCGGGCTTCGGAGCTGGGGCAGCGGAAGCCGAGACCGTGGCCGGAGGATGCTGGGCGGGCGTGTGAGCCTGTGCCGTCGGCCTGTCAGCGGGTGTGCGCAGGATCGGGGTTGGGGGCGGTGTGTCGCAGCCGGCCAGGGCGGCCTGCGTGGCAAGGAGGACAACGAGCACACCCGCGCGCATCCGTAGCGTGGTCGGCATGTCAGTCCCTTCTTTCCCACTGGCTGGGCACGTGGGTGTGTGCGGTCATGGAGCGGCGCGATGCGGGTTGTGATCGGAGCAGTAGTCGTCGGCCGGGGCGTTCGACGCCGGCGTACAGGGCCCAGGCAAGAGTGAGCGAGAGGGCGAAGGCCGCTGCCGTGGTGGCAAGGGCGGGGACGGTGGCGAGGTGGGGCTGGTCGCCGAACAGGGCCTCGCCGGTGCGCATGACCAGGATGTGGATCATGTAGAAGGCGAAGGACCACTCGCCGAGCCGCACCAGGCGCGGGTGGCGCCAGAATGAGGGGGCGCCGGTGAGGTCGGCCCTGGCGGCAGCGGGGATGAGCATGGCCAGGCCGAGCACGGTGCAGGCGGCGTAGCCGTATTCGCCCGGGAGCTGGGCGACGAGGAAGTAGCCGATCAGCGTGGCCGCCAGGGCGACATCGAGTCCGGGGCCGCGCCAGGTGCCGGTCTTGACCAGGAGGCCGAGCGTGACGCCGAGAACGAATTCCGGGAGCCGGGGGAGCGGGGAGGAGTAGAGCGTCCAGCCGAGGGCGTAGCGGGTGTTCGCCCACGGCATCAGCACGAGGAGCGTGCCTGCGGCCAGGGCGGTGGCGGCAAGGGCGCGGGTGGGCAGGCGGCGCAGGCCTGCGTACAGGACGGGGAAGGCGGAGTAGAAGAAGGCCTCGCAGACCAGGGACCAGCTGACCGGGTTCAGGGTCTGCCACCACTCGGGCTTCCAGGAGCTGACCAGCAGCAGGTTCGCCGCCGCCTCCCGGGCACCTCCGGGCCGAAGCCCGGGAACCAGGCTGTAGGCCAGCACCAGCGCGGTGATGGCGGTGACCAGGTGGACCGGGTAGATCCGGGCCAGGCGCCGCCGCCAGAAAGTGCGGGCCCGTTCCCCGGGCAGGGCGGACCAGGCCAGCACGAACCCGGACAGGATGAAGAAGAACGACACTCCCACGGCGCCGGCCCCGAACGCCCAGTTCACCAGGCGGCCGCTCCGGCCCTGCCCGAAGTAGCCGAAGTTGCGGACGTGGTAGACGAAGACCGTGAACGCGGCCACCCAGCGCATCCCGGTCAGCGACGGCAGCTGACCACCGCCGGGCCGCTGCGGGGTTTTCGGGGTTGATCGTGGCTGTGTTCGCTGTGCTGTCAGGGCCATCGGGGGCACCGCCCGGCGGGTGGTGGCGTGGCTGCGCATGTGAGGGCAGGCATCAGGAACTCCTGTCATGAGGGTGTCGGGTCACGAGCGCGGGAGCGGCAGCTCGGGACGGGTGCCCCGGCGGACGGCCGACAGGTCCGGGAGCGTCGG
This sequence comes from Kitasatospora sp. NPDC057542, assembly GCF_042801945.1. Lineage (NCBI taxonomy): Bacteria > Bacillati > Actinomycetota > Actinomycetes > Kitasatosporales > Streptomycetaceae > Kitasatospora > Kitasatospora sp. NPDC057542. The sequence continues at coordinate 25,361 of NZ_JBHVFE010000012.1, read as the reverse complement.
CCGTCCGCTGTGAAACCGAGGGTCGTGCGCGTCCGGGGCGGGGAGACTTCCGCCAGCCGCTCGGCGAGACCGTGCCTGCACCTGCCCCGGCCCGGCGCCCGCCCGCCGGCGGCCGCGGCCTCACCTTCTCCGACCCCGGCGGATCCGAGCGCTACCACCACGGGTAGCCCCCGCGACTGCGAGACGCCCGTGGGCACGGTCATGGCCCTACTGGAAGTGAACGGTACCGGGCGGCGGGGCCGGCAGGCAGTCCGGGCCCGATCCGTCCAGTAGACCTCCTGTGATCGCCCCGTAGGCGTGGGCGGGGTCGGTCTTGGCGAGCGGGAAACCCACCATGAGCAGCTTGTCAGCGGGGATCTTGCTGGGGCGGATGTAGAGAACGGTCTTACCGTCTTCCCAACCGATGTCCCAGCCGTTGGTGCGCAGACTGATGTCGCCGGGGGCGGGGTTTGCCGAACCGGACGGTGCCGGGGGCAGCGTTTCGCTGTGGGGCGGTTCCGGGCTGGGGGATGTGGACGGGGACGTGGATGGGGACGTGGACGGGCTGGGGGATGCGGACGGGTCGGGGTTGCCCCGCGGGGTGGTGGTGCAGTCGGGGTCACCGGCCAGCACGCGGCTGTGAACGCCGATACGGTCCAGGTCTTCCTGCAGCTTGTCCAGGTCGATCTTGCCGGCCGGGTTGACGATGGTGAGTTTGACGAGGTCGCTCTCGTTGTTCTGCAGGGTGTAGGCGGCCGCGGTCTGGGTCGGAAGCGCGGTCAGGGCGACACCCGCCACGGCGGTGGCCAGGCCCGAGGCCAAGCCGACCGGGACCCAGCGCACGCGGGCGCGGCGGCGGGGTCGGGCAATGGCCGACTGGTCGGGGTGCGGGCTGTCCGCCCGCTGTTGGACGTGGTTCTTGAGCTCGTGCATCAACCGCTCCTCGAAGCGTTCGGCGTTCATTCAGGCCTCCACCAGGGACGAGGGGGGCGGAGCAGATTCGAGATAGGTGTCGGGCTGCTTCAGGGCCTTGCGAGCCCGGTGCAGCCGGACGCGGGCAGCCACGGTGCTGATACGAAGTGCCTTGGCGGCCTCGGCGACGCTCAGACCGTCAACCGCCACCAGTTCCAGCACCTCCCGCAGTCCGAGCGGCAGCAAAGCGATGCGTTCCAGCAACTGCCGTGAGGCGCGCTCGGCGTCGATGCGCTCCTCCAGCCGTGCGATGTCATCGCCGTCCAGCAGTCGGTGGCCGGCTATTCGGTCCTCGGCCGCCCAGATCCGCGCCGCGCGCCGTTCCTGGGACGCGGCCACGTTGCGGGCGATGCCATGCAGCCAGGCGATCGGGGTTCCCAGCTCCGACCGGTACCCGCCGGCGGCGGAGATCGCCGCGAGGAAAACCTCGGCGACCAGGTCGGCCGCAGTGTGCGGGTCCCGGGTCCGCCGGGTCGCGTACCGCAGCACCGCTTGCACGTGCTCGCGGTAGAAGGCCTCGAACGCTTCCGGATCCTCACCGATCCGCGCGACCAGGCCGCTGTCCGGCGGTTGCCTCACATCGACTCCCTTGTCTGTCCGTCCCCCATCTCCTCTTGGTGATGCACGACAGGAGCGTTACATCCGAACCTGAATCCACCCCGAGGGCCTCGGCCGCGGCGGCATGATCCAGACCGGCCCATGCCTGGCTCTGTCACATCCGCGCACCCGAGTTCCCGTGACCCCGCTCACACCGGCAGGAGACCCCCCGGCCGCCGCCGCAGCCGGCTGTCCGCCAGGGCCGCGCCCAGCGGCGTGTGCTCGTAGCGGACGGCCCGGTCGACACGGATGCGGGTGACCAGACCGGCGCCGCGCAGCACCGCCGGCGGTCGCGGGCCTCGCCGCCGCCCTGGCCGCGGCTGCCCTCGCCCTGGACGCGATACGCCACGCCGTGCGGTGAACAGCATTCGGTAAGTCGGGCGGAGGAGGAGCTGTTCCCCCGCCGGGGGGAGCCGGTCCCTCCCCGCGGCGGAGGCCGCGACCAGGGGTGAGCCGGGAGGTTGGAGGCAGTCGGGAAACAGCCCGACTCCACTCTCGCCACTGAGGACTGACCATGCGAAAGCTCACCACCGCCGTCGCACTCACCACTGCGGCCGTGGCCCTTGCAGCCGGGACGGTCGGTACTGCCGCGGCCGCACCCGCGCCGGCCACCCCCGTACCGGCCCAGCACCTCGCCCTGTACAGCTGGACCCTGCTCAACGAGTACGGCCCGGGCCCCAACCCGGGCGAGCGGCTCACCGCGCAGGTCAGCGCCCGTACGGTCGACGGCCACACCCGGGGGCACGCCGTGGTGCAGCACGTCTTCGAGAAGAGCGGCACCATCCGGGCCGAGTTCGACGTCGACTGCCTGACCGTCGACGGGAACGGCGCCATCACCGTGACCGGGCCCATCTCGCAGACCGTGGTCACCCCGATCGGGGGCGAGCCGTACCTCTTCGAGGAGGGCCGGCACCCCGAGGCCGGTCTCACCTTCTACCCGGCCGACGAACAGCACCAGCGCCGGGTCGGCTGGAACCGGACCAACCCCCAGATGCATACCGAAGTCGTCAAGTGCGGCGCGGTTCCGGCCGGCTTCTGGGTCATCGACGGCGGGACCTTCCTGCGCCGCTAGGGGAACGTGTCTCAGTGACCGGTAGCCGCTGTAGCCAACCGGTAGCCGCTGTAACCAACAGGTCAGGTCGGGTGGGTGGTCCAGTGGCCGAGCCGGCCCACACTCTGGGGAGCGTGGGCCGGGCGGCTACGCGCTGCGGCCCAATCCGAAGCGCGTTGCCAGCTGACCGGCCAGGTCGGTGGCGGGAGCGCTGCCGTCGACCGTGATGATGCCGGGGGCGTGACCGTCGGCCTGGTGGCGGACTTCCTCGTCCCAGAGGGCATCGCGGGCGAGGCGCATGGTCAGCATGGTCGCGGGATCATTGCTGCCCCAGTTGGCTTGCGCACGGGCGGGATCCGCGTAGCGCGCACGGAGTGCGTTCTGCCGGAACCCGGGTGTGGGCAGGAGAAAGACCGCTTGGTCGGACCGGTGCAGCAGCGGTGCGAGATGGCCGGGCAGGATCCCGAAGTAGTCCACCAGGATGATGTGATCGGCCGGCATGGCGAGCAGGTCTTCGGTGACGAAGCCGATCGTCTCTCCGTGCAGACCCGCCATCGCTTGGAACACCTGTCGCGGGGTGCGGCCCTCCCACATTCCGCCGGGTGGCACTCCCCGCATGGCGGACAGGTGAGGGTGGCGCTGCGGCGTGCATCGCGCCAGCCAGCTGTGTTCCGCGCGGTCGCCGTTGTACACGTGGACGCCGTGCCGGTCGGCCAGTAGGCGGGCCAGCGTGGTCTTTCCGGCAGCCGTACCACCGGCGATCCAGCGTACGTGGGCGAGTCGATCGGTCAGTTCTCTGCTGGTCGCGGTGTCCGGGAATGGAGAATCCATGGGTGCCATGGTCCCGGTCTCGGCCTGGAAATTTCAGTCTTGTTCTTGTGCGGTACATGACCGACGCTGAAAGAGAGGGGTTGGCAATCGCTCCGTCAGCTCGTATCGCCGGCCCCGTGATTGGAACATATGGCGGGAGCCTCTGGGGGCTGTGACCAGTTGGTGTTGTACGTCGGGCGCCCCGGACTTCCGCTCGATCGCCCGGTTCCGCCGCCGTCATCTGTACGCCCTCGCCGGCCTGTTCCTCCAATTGCTCCACCTCGCGCAGAAGCTCGGCATGGTCAAGATGGGGCCGCGTTGCCCTGGACGGCACGAAGCCGGAGGCCGGCGCCCCCGAGCGCAAGGCCTTCCGCCATGTCCAGGACGAGGAATGCCGCCGGCAGTGCACCGACACCACCGGCGAGCAGGCGGCGATCGTCTGAACGGCCCGGAGGCAGGCCAGATCACCCGCCACCGGCACGCAGGCGCGGAAAAACGGCCGGTAACTGGCGATCACATCCACGCAGCCAGTTGCCCGTTACGGACTCACACTCCTGGCTGACGGGGTGTCTAAAGAGAACGTAGCGGCCCACGCTGTTCCTGCCAAGACGGCTGACAATGTGTACGGGATCGCCTACGAACCGTCACGCTTGCGCAGCTCCGATCGGCGTGGCGGAGGGGATCTTTCCGGCATATCGAACGCGTGACGGAAATGTGCTGGTGATCCGTAGATCTTTACCCCACCATCTCCCAGGGCACACCGCCCATTTCTCGCCGACCACAAGTCGATGCAGCAGCAGCCCTCAGGAGAGAGTGATGAGTTCGACGGGACTTCCCCCGCTGGAGCCGGCCGCGCCGCTGGCCGCCCTGGTTACCGCGCAGGTCAGACGGACCCCGGACGCCACCGCCGTGATCGACGGCACGCGCCGGCTGACCTACCGTGAACTGGACGCCGCGGCCGAGGCGATGGCGGGCCGACTGGCCGCCGCCGGTGTCCGGGCCGAGACACTGGTCGGAGTCTGCCTACCGCGAACGGCGGACCTGGTGGTCAGCCTGCTGGCGGTCCTGCGGGCCGGCGGCGCGTACGTGCCGCTCGACCCGGCGTACCCACGCGACCGCCTCGAACTGGTCGTCGGCGACGCGCAGGCCCCCGTCGTGGTCACCGACCGCGCCCACGAGCACCTGCTGAACGGTGCCGGCGCCACCCTCCTGTACGTCGACGGCGAGAGCCCCTCCGCTCCGCTCGACCCGGCCGCCGAGCGCCCCACCACCGGCGACGCCGCCACCGACGCGCTCGCCTACGTGCTCTACACCTCCGGCTCCACCGGCCGCCCCAAGGGCGTCTCGGTCACCCAGCGCGGCGTCAACGCCATGCTCCGCTGGGCCGCCGGCACCTACACCGCCGCCGACCTCGCCGGCGTCCTGTTCGGCACCTCCGTCTGCTTCGACATCTCGGTGTACGAGCTGTTCCTCCCGCTCTCCGTCGGCGGCACGATCATCGTCGCGGAGAACGTCCTCGCCCTGCCCGAGCTGCCCGCCCGGGACGAAGTCACCCTGGTCAACACCGTGCCCAGCGCCATGGCGGCGCTGCTGCGCGGCGACGGCCTTCCCGGCGGCGGGGGTCTGCCGGGCACCGTGCGCGTGGTCAACCTGGCCGGCGAGGCCCTGCCCCGCCACCTGGCCGACAAGGTCTACGCCCAGCCCCGGGTCGAGCGCCTCTACAACCTGTACGGGCCCACCGAGGACACCGTCTACTCCACCTGGTCGCTGGTCCCGCGCGACGAGACCGGCGAGCCGGTCATCGGCCGCCCGCTCGACGGCACCCTCGGCCACGTTCTCGACGAGCACCGGATACCCGTGCCCGACGGCGGCATCGGCGAGCTCTACCTCTCCGGCGAGGGCCTGGCCCGCGGCTACCACGGCCGCCCCGACCTCACCGAGGAGCGCTTCGTCCACGTCGACGGCCTGCGCTGCTACCGCACCGGCGACCTGGTCCGCCGCCTGCCCGACGGCGACCTGGAGTACCACGGGCGCGTGGACCACCAGGTGAAGGTCCGCGGCTTCCGCGTCGAGCTCGGCGAGATCGAGGCCGTGCTCGCCACCCACCCCGCCGTCGAGTCCGCCGCCGCGGTCGTCCAGCGCGACGAGGCCGGCGACTACCTGGCCGCCTTCGTCCAGCCCGCCCCCGGCGCGCCCGAGCCGACGCCCGCCGAACTGCGCGCCCACTGCGCCGCCGCCCTGCCCGGCTACATGGTGCCGCTGGCCGTCGCCGTCCTGGCGCAGATGCCGCTCACCCCCAACGGCAAGACCGACCGCAAGGCGCTGCCCCCGGTCGCCCGCAGCCGCGCCGGGCACGAGCTGTTCGTCGCCCCCCGCACCCCCGTCGAGACCCGGATCGCCGAACTCTGGCAGGCCCTGCTCGGCGTCCCCGAGGTCGGCGTCCACGACGTCTTCCTCGACCTCGGCGGCCACTCCCTGCTCGCCGCCGGCCTGCTCGCCCGGATCGAGCGCGAGTTCGGCACCCGGGTGCCGCTCGCCGAGTTCTTCGCCGCCCCGACCATCGCCGCCCTCGCCGTCCGGGTCGCCAACGGCGGCGGCGGCCGGGCCTCCGTCGAGCCGCCCCGGCGCCAGGCCGAACTGCCCGCCCGCGCCACCGACTTCCAGCGCGAACTGTGGCTGCACGAGTCCATGCAGCACGACAGCCCGCTCTACAACGTGCCGCTGCGGATCCGCGCCGAGGGCGCCCTCGACCGCGAGGCGCTCGGCCGCGCGCTCACCGAGGTCGTCCGCCGCCACGAGGCGCTGCGCACCGCGCTGCGCGGAGCCCCGATCCCGACCGAGCACGACCCGGTCATCGCCGACGTCCGCCCCCCGTACGCCGTCGACGTCCCGCTGCTCGACCTCACCGGGCCCGACGGTGCCGCGCCCGACGAGCAGACGCTCGACGCCGCGCTGCGCGCCGAGGCCGCCCGCCCGCTCGACCTGTCCGACGGCAGGCTGCTGCGCGCCCTCGCCGTGCGCACCGGCGAGGACCGCCACGAACTGCTGCTCACCGTGCACCACGCCGCGATGGACGGCTGGGCCGCCGGACTGCTGCTCACCGAGGTCGCCAGCGCCCACCGCGACGGTGAACTGCCCGAGCCCGCACTGCAGTTGTCCGACGTCGCCCGCTGGGAGGAGCGCAACGTCGAGGCCGGCCGCGAGGCCGCCGAGCGCTGGGGCGAGCGGCTGCGCGGCATCGAGGCCGACCAGCACCTGCCCGGCGACCGCCCGCACCCCAACCCGCAGGACGTCGCCGGCCGCCGGATCTCCCGCCGGCTCGACGCCGGCCTCGTCACCGGCGTCGAGAAGTGGGCCGCCCAGGAGGGCGCCAGCCTCTACATGGCGGTGCTCGCCGCGCTCGGCGGGATGCTGCACCGCTACACCGGCCACACCGACGTCGCCGTGATCAGCCCCTTCGCCGTCCGCCCGGTGCCCGAGCTGGAGACGGTGCTCGGCTCGCTGATCAACACCGTCGCGCTGCGCTTCGACGTGACCGGCACCGACACCTTCCGCGAACTGCTCGCCCGGGTCCGCCCGACCGTCCTGGAGGCCGCCGAGCACAGCGGCCACCCGTTCGTCGAGCACGCCCGCCGCTCCGGCGGCTCGGCCGGCCTCACCGCCTCGCCGATCTCCCAGGTGCTGCTCGCCGTCCAGAACCACCCGGTGGCCGGCGTCGAACTGCCCGGCCTGCGCCTGACGTTCGTCGGCGAGGTGTGCAACAGCGCCGCGAAGACCGACCTCTCGCTGTTCCTGGAGTTCCCGGCCGACGGACCGCTGCTGTCCGCCGAGTACCGCACCTCCCGCTACGAGGAGCGGTCCGTGCGCGCCGCGCTCGACCACCTGGTCGCGCTGCTCGCCGCCGCCGTCGCCGAACCCGACCGCCCGCTCGGCGAGCTGGCCATGCTCTCCGCCGCCGAACTCGTGGCCGACGAGCCGGTCAACCGCACCGAGGCGCCGATCCCCGACGCCCGGCTGCACGAGCTGGTCGCCGCCCAGGCCGCCCGCACCCCGGACGCGCCCGCCGTGTCCGCCGCCGACGGCACCCTCGGTTACGCCGAACTCGACGCCGCCGCCAACCGGTTGGCCCACCTGCTGGCCGCCCGCGGCGCGGGCCCCGGCAGCCTGGTCGCCGTCGCCGTCCGGCGCGGCCGGCTGCTGCCCGCCGCCCTGCTCGGCGTGCTGCGCAGCGGCGCCGCCTACCTGCCGCTCGACATCGACCAGCCGCTGGCCCGCAACCGGGGCGTGCTCGACGACGCCGGCGTCACCCTGCTGGTCGCCGAGACCGCCACCGCCGGCGACGAACTGCTGCACGGGCGCGAGAGCGTCCTGGTGGACGGCCCCGAGCACGCCGCGGCCCCCGCCGAGGCGCCCGCCGTCACCGTCGGCGCGGAGGACCCGGCCTACCTGCTGTACACCTCCGGCTCCACCGGCCGCCCCAAGGGCGTCGCCGTGCCGCACCGCGCGATCGTCAACTTCCTGACCTCGATGGGCCGCGAACCCGGCCTCACCGAGCGGGACGTGATGGCCGCCGTCACCACCGTCACCTTCGACATCGCCGGCCTGGAGCTGTGGCTGCCGCTGGTCACCGGCGCCCGGGTGGAGATTGCCGACCGTGCCACCGCCACCGACGGGGCCGCGCTCGGCGCCTGGCTCGACAAGCGGGGCGTCACCCACCTCCAGGCCACCCCCGCCACCTGGCGGATGCTGCTGGAGGCCGACTGGGCCGGCCGCTCCGGGCTGACCGCCCTGTGCGGCGGCGAGGCGCTCACCGCCGACCTCGCCCGCGCCCTGCTCGGCCGGGTCGGCGCGCTGTGGAACCTGTACGGCCCGACCGAGACCACCGTCTGGTCGACCGTCCAGCAGGTCACCCCGGAACTCGCCGCCCACGGCGGCGTGGTGGCCCTCGGCGCGCCCATCGCCAACACCCGGCTGCACCTGCTCGGCTCCTCCGGCCAGCCCGTCCCGGTCAACGGCATCGGCGAACTCTGCATCGCCGGCGCCGGCGTCGCGCTCGGCTACCACGGCCGGCCCGACCTGACCGCCGAACGGTTCACCGCCGAACCCGGCCGCACCGACGGCGCGCCGATGTACCGCACCGGCGACCTCGCCTGCCGCCGCGCAGACGGCCGCCTGGAGTACCACGGCCGCGTCGACGCCCAGGTCAAGCTCCGCGGCTTCCGCATCGAGCTGGGCGAGATCGAGGCCGCGATCACCGCCGTCCCCGGCGTCACCGCCGGCGCCGCCCGGCTCGTCGAGACCCCGGCCGGCCCGGTCCTGGCCGGCTACGCCGTCGCCCCCGGCCTCACCGAGGACACGCTGCGCACCGCCCTGTTCGAGCAGCTGCCCGACTACATGGTGCCCGCCGGCCTCGTGCTGCTCGACGCGCTGCCGCTGACCCCGGCCGGCAAGGTCGACCGGGCCTCGCTGCCCGTGCCGCAGCTCGGCGGCGCCGGCGCCCCGCCCGAGGGCGACTGCGAGGAACTGCTCGCCGACCTGTGGATCGAGGTCCTCAAGGTCGAACGGGTTTCCCGGCACGACGACTTCTTCGCGCTGGGCGGCCACTCGCTGCTCGCCACCCGGCTGCTCGCCCGGATCCGGGACACCTTCGAAACCGAACTGCCCCTGCGCGTCGTCTTCGAGGACCGGACGCTGGCCGGCCTGGCCCGCCGCGTCGAGGAGCGCCTGCTGGAGGAGATCGACGACCTCGACGACCTCGACGAGACCGCCGGGAGCACGCTGTGACCCACCGCACCGAATCCGGAGCCACCGGCAACACCGGCGGCTCCGGAACCACCGACGCACGCCCGGCCGCCGGCGACACCGGCGCCCGAACGGGGGAGACCGCATGACCGACCAGCCCACCACCGGGTCCGTCCCGGAACCGGACCCGGCCGCCAGACGGCAGGAACTGCTGCGCCGCCGCCTCGCCAAGGCCAAGGCCGCCAAGGCGGCGGCCGCGGCCGGCGGCACCGAGCGCCACAGCATCGCCCCGCGCCCCGAGGGCACCCCGGTGCCGCTCTCCTCGGCCCAGCGCCGGATGTGGTTCCTGGCCCAGTACGAGCCGGACAGCGCCGCCTACCACATCCCGCTCGCCCTGCACCTCGACGGCGAGCCCGACACGGCCGCCCTCGGCGCCGCCCTCACCGACGTCCTCGCCCGGCACGAGGTGCTGCGCACCGTCTACCCGGAGGTCGACGGCGAGGTGAGCCCCGAGACGCTGCCCGCCGACCGGTTCACCCTCACCACCGCCGACGTTCCCGCCGAGCAGGTCGACGCCTGGCTGGAGACCGAGGCCCGCCGCCCCTTCGACCTCGCCGCCGACCTGCCGCTGCGCGCCGCCCTGCTGCGCACCGGCGACGGCGCCGTGCTCAGCCTGGTGCTGCACCACATCGCGGCCGACGGCTGGTCGATCGGCGTGCTCTTCGACGACCTCGCGACCGCCTACGGCGCCCGGCGCACCGGCACCGCCCCGGCGTTCGAGCCGCTGCCCGTCCAGTACGCGGACGTCGCGCACTGGCAGCAGACCGAGCTCGCCGCCGAACTCGACCGCCAGCAGGCCTGGTGGCAGGAGCGCCTGCGCGGCGCCACCGCCACCGTCACGGTGCCCGCCGACCGGCCGCGGCCCGCCGTCGCGGGCACCGCGGGCGCCCGGTTCACCGCCGAGCTGGGCGTCGAGCGCAGCCGCCGGATCCGCACCCTCGCCGAACAGACCGGCACCACCGTCTACATGGTGCTGCTGGCCGCCCTGCAGACCCTCCTCGGCCGCTACACCGGCAGCGAGGACGTCACCGTCGGCACCCCGATCGCCGGACGCACCCGCAGCGAGACCGAGCCGCTGGTCGGTTGCTTCGTCAACACCCTGGCGATGCGCACCGACCTCTCCGGCGACCCGACGGTCCGCGAGCTCCTGGAGCGCGTCAAGGACGCCACCCTCGGCGCCTACGGCCACCAGGACCTGCCCTTCGAGCGGCTGATCGACGCGCTCGGCCTGGCGCGCGAACTCGCCCACACCCCGCTGTTCCAGGTGCTGCTCAACGTCCACAACCAGGCCGAGGCCCGCCCCGAGCTGCCCGGACACACCGTCCACTGGCAGCCGATCGGCACCGACACCGCCAAGTTCGACCTGTCGGTGGCCGTCGTCGACACCGGCGGCGAACTCGCCGCCGACCTCGTCTGGCGCACCGAGCTGTACGACGAGGCCACCGTGCGCCGGGTCTTCGGCCACCTCACCACGGTGCTCGACGCGATGGCCGCCGGCCCCGACGGCCCGCTCGCCGACCTTCCCCTGCTCACCCCGTCCGAGCAGCGGCAGCTCGCCGACTGGGACAACGAGACCCAGCGCGCCTGGGACCTCGACGGCACCCTGCACGGCCTCGTCGAGGAACAGGCCCGCCGCACCCCCGACGCGCCCGCCGTGCGCGGCGCCGACGGCGTGCTCAGCTACGCCGAACTCGACCGGCGCGCCAACGCGCTGGCCCACCGGCTGCGCGCGCACGGCGTCGGCCCGGACCGCCCGGTCGGCCTGCTGGTCGAGCGCTCCGCTGCCCTGGTGGTCGGCATGCTCGGCATCCTCAAGGCCGGCGGCGCCTACCTGCCGCTCGACCCGGTCTACCCGGACGGGCGCATCCACGGCCTGCTCGACGCCTCCGGGGCCGCCGCCGTCGTCACCACCGACGACCTGCGCGACCGGCTCACCGGCGACCTCCCGGTGGTCGTCCCGGACGGCGAGGAGCGCGCCGACGCGCCCGAGACGGACGTCCGCCCCGAGCACCTCTGCTACCTCATCTTCACCTCCGGCTCCACCGGCGCGCCCAAGGGCGTCGCCGTCGAGCACCGCAACTACCTCAACTACCTGCACGGCCTGCGCGAGCGGATCGGCGGCGACCAGCAGGGCTGGAACTGGGCGCTGGTCTCCACCTTCGCCGCCGACCTGGGCACCACCAACGTGTTCGGCGCGCTCACCGGCGGCGGCTGCCTGCACCTGCTGACCCGCGACCAGGCCACCGACCCGGACGCCTTCGCCGCCTACGCGGCCGAGCACCGGATCGACGCCATGAAGCTGGTCCCCAGCCACCTGGAGGGCCTGGCCGCGCACGGGACCGGACTCGGCGCGATCCTCCCCGCCCGGCTGCTGATCTGCGCCGGCGAGGCGCTGCGGCCCGACCTGGTGGCCCGGATCCGCGCCGCCCGGCCCGACCTGCCGCTGCACAACCACTACGGGCCCACCGAGACCACCGTCTCGATGCTCGGCATGCCGGTGCCCGCCGACCTCGGCGACGCGGCCACCGCGCCGCTCGGCCGGCCGTTCGGCAACGTCCGCGCCCACCTCCTGGACACCCGCCGGCGCCCCGTCCCGCTCGGCGTCCCCGGCGAGCTGTACGTCTCCGGCGGCGGCGTCGCCCGCGGCTACCTCGGCCGCGACGACCTCACCGCCGAGCGCTTCCTGGAGGTGGAGGGCCGCCGCGCCTACCGCACCGGCGACCTGGTCCGCCGCCGCCCCGACGGCGCCATCGAGTTCCTCGGCCGGATCGACCACCAGGTCAAGATCCGCGGCTTCCGGGTCGAGATCGGCGAGGTCGAGGCCGAACTGACCGCCCGCCCCGAGGTGCGCGAGGCCGTCGTGGTCGCCCGGGGCGAGGGCGCCGCCCGCTCCCTGGTCGGCTACCTGGTACCCGCCGACCCGGCCGCCGCGCCCGACCCGGGCGAGCTGCGCGCCGCGCTGCGCACCCGGCTGCCCGACTACATGGTCCCGGCCGCGCTGGTCGTCCTGGACGCCCTGCCGCTGAACGCCAACGGCAAGGTCGACCGGGCCGCCCTGCCCGAGCCGGTCGCCGCCCAGCCGGTCTCCGGCGGCGGCGAGCTGACCACCGACACCGAGCACGCGGTGGCCGAGGTCTACCGCCAGGTGCTGGAGGTCGAGGAGATCGGCGCGGCCGACGACTTCTTCGCGCTCGGCGGCGACTCCTTCTCCGCCGTGCGGGCCGTGCGCCTGATCGGTGACGGCCTGTCGGTCATCGACCTGTTCCAGCATCCGACCGTCCGCGAGCTCGCCGCGCTGATCGACGCCCGGGCCGGCGGCACCGCCGACGAGGGCCCGCGCACCCTGCTGCACAAACTCACCCGCGGCAACGCCCCGGCCGAGATCAACGTGGTCTGCGTCCCCTACGGCGGCGGCAGCCCGATCACCTTCCAGCCGCTCGCCGACGCGCTCCCGGCCGGCCACCGGCTGTACGCCGTCGAGCTGCCCGGCCACGACCCGAGCCGCCCCGACGACGAGCTCGCCGAACTCGCCACGCTCGCCGACACCCTGACCGCCCAGATAGTGGAGAAGGTCGACGGCCCGGTGCTGCTCTACGGCCACTGCCTGGGCGGGGCGCTCGCCACCGCCCTCGGCTCCCGGCTGGAGGAGGCCGGCGTCGACCTGCGCGGCCTCGCCCTCGGCGGCACCTTCCCCGCCGCCCGGCTGCCCGGCCGCTTCGCCGAGTGGATGGCGCGCCGGATGCCGGGTGACCGGGTGCTGTCCAACCGCGGCTACCTCGAATACCTGCGCGCCATGGGCGGCTTCACCGACGTCTACGACCAGGCCGAGCAGGACTTCCTGGTCCGGGCGCTGCGCCACGACGTCCGGCAGGCCGAGGACTTCTACACCCGTGCCTACGGGGACGAGCGGCCGGAGAAGCTCTCCGCCCCGATCCTGTGCGTGGTCGGCGAGAAGGACCGCGCCACCCAGCTCTACGAGGAGCGGTACGCCGAGTGGGAGCACTTCGGCGACACCGTCGAGCTCGCGGTCGTGCCGCGCGCCGGGCACTACTTCCTCAAGCACCAGGCCGACGAACTCGCCCGGGTGCTGGCGGAGTTCGCCGCCACCGGGGCGATATCCACCCCGGCCGCGGTCAAGCGCCCGGCCGCCCGGGCCGAGCTGGGCATCTTCGCCAAGGTGGCGATCGGCCAGTTCGTCTCGATGATCGGCACCAGCCTCTCCACCTTCGCGCTCGGCGTCTGGGTCTACCAGCAGACCAACTCGGCCTTCGACTTCGCGATGATCTCGTTCATCGCGGTGCTGCCGGCCGTCCTGCTGCTGCCGGTCGCCGGTGCGCTCGCCGACCGGGTCGACCGGCGCAAGATCATGATCATCACGGACACCGTGGCCGCCGCCGGCATGCTCGGCCTCGGCGTGCTGCTCTGGACCGACCTCCTGGAGATCTGGCACATCTACGTGGTGGCCTGCATCGGCTCCACCTGCGGAGCCTTCCAACGGCCCGCCTACCTCGCCGCGATCACCCAACTGGTGCCCAAGCGCTACCTCGGACAGGCCAACGGTCTCGCCCAACTCGGCACCGGCGCCGGCGACATGATGGCCATCCTGGCGGGCGGCGTGCTGGTCACGCTGATCGGCCTGCACGGCGTCGTGCTGTTCGACATGGCCACCTTCCTCACCGGCGTCACCTGCCTGCTGCTGGTCCGCTTCCCGGACGCCATGTTCGACAAGCAGGAGGAGCCGCTCTGGCGGGAGGTCGTCACCGGCTGGCGGTACATCGCGCGCCGGCACAGCCTGGTCGCCATGGTGGTCTTCTTCGTGGTGTTCAACTACCTGTTCGCCGTCGCCACCGTGCTGATCACCCCGATGGTGCTGGCCAGCGGCACGCCGATGCAGCTCAGCGTCATCACCGCCCTCGGCGGCCTCGGCGCCATGGTCGGCGCCCTGGTCATGGGGCTCTGGGGCGGCACGCGCCGCCGCACCATCGGCATGATCGGCTTCACCTCGGTGGTCGGCCTCGCCGCCGTCCTCGCCGGCAGCCGCCCCGAGACCGCGCTCACCGCCTGCGGACTCTTCGTCCTCTGGGCGGCCATGATGATCCTCAACTCGCACTGGATGGCGCTGATCCAGACCAAGGTCGGGATGGAGCTCCAGGGCCGCGTCCTGGCCACCAACCAGATGCTCGCCATGTCGATGATGCCGCTCGGCTTCCTCACCGCGGGCCCGCTCTCCGACCATGTCTTCGAGCCGCTGATGCGCCCCGGCGGCGCGCTCGCCGACTCGGTCGGCCTGGTGCTCGGCAGCGGACCGGGCCGCGGCGCCGGACTGCTGCTCGTGGTGGTCGGCCTGGTGCTCTTCGTCTGGGGCCTGATCGGCCTCGCCTACCGGCCGCTGCGCCTGCTGGAGGACCTCCTCCCCGACGCGCTGCCGGACGCCGAGATCGGCGACAAGGACGCCATCCAGGCCGAGGCCGACCGGCAGCTCGCCCTCGCCGAGGCAGCCCGCAAGGGCCGCCGCGCCCCGGGCGCCGTCCGGGTGCCGCACCCGTCCGGCAAGCCCGAACCGGTCGAGGACGACGACCCCGCCGACCGGGTGCACGCCTCCACCGGTCGCCGGTAGACGGTCCCACCGCAACGACCGGCGCCCCCGTCCCCCTCTCCGCGAGGGGGGGCGGGGGCGCAGGTCGTCAGCACGTTGTCGACGTGCCGCCTCCGAACTGACAGGACGGCACACCCGACAGCAGGTGGACACCGATGCGTACACGCGGTCTCCTCGCAGTGGCCGTGGCATCGGTGGCGGCCCTCGGCGCCGACCGGGCGACGAGCCCGCCCGGGTAGTGTTCGGATGCAAAGGATCAAGCGATTCCGCCGGGCCGCGCCACGGCCCGCGGACAAGGGGAGGTCAACGTGATCGTGGGTACCGGCCGGAGGCTCGTCCTGATCCGTCATGCGCAGGCCGAACGGGAGACGGCGGTCGACAAGGAACGGCGTCTCGACGAGCGGGGGCGGGAGGAGGCGTCCCGGGCCGGACGATGGCTCGCGGGTTCCGGCATCACGCCCGATCTTGCGCGGGTGTCCGGCGCCCGCCGGACCAGGGAGACCTGGGAATGCGTGGGCGCCGCGTTGCCGCGGCTCCCCGAGACGCTCCACGAGCAGGGGCTCTACGACCTCAGTGTGGAGATCCATCGGGGGGAAGCGGGGATCGGCGAGCTGGTCGCGATGGTGCGGGGGAGTTCGGACGACGTGGGCGACCTGGTCGTCGTCGGACACAATCCGAGCCTGCCCGAGCTGGTCCGGCTCCTCGTCGGAACGGCCGACGGCGACCTCTCGCGGCGGGTGGAGGAGTCCGGGTTCCCGACCGCCTCCGTGGCCGTCCTCGAGTTCGACGGTTCCTGGCAGGGGATCGGGCCCGGCGCCGCGAGGATCACCGCGTTCTGGACCCCGTCGCAGGGTTGAGACGGTGCACCTCGGGGCGTCGGTGCGTCCGGCGTCCCACGCCCCACCACCCTGGCCGGGCTCGCCGGCAGGGCTACCGGTTCCAGACCGCCCGGTGACCTCGTCGCCGGCGGCATCCGGCGGTCGATGTCCGTCCGACGAGGTGTTCAGCTGGTCATTTGTCTGGTCATGTGTCGGACAGGCCTCAGGGCCCGACGCCGTCGCGCCTGGACGACAGCGTCGCAGGCGTGCCGTGCCGAGCCTCACTGCACGGTGGCGGCTGCGATGCTGTCGAAGGTCGGCAGACCGAGGAACGCCGGCGAGGGTGCGTTCCTGCCGGGCGTCGATCTGAGCGATCTTCGCCTCGGTTCGTGCTGGCCCGGAGCCGGCCAGAGCGGCCGGCTGCGGATCACCAATACGGCTATCAGAGTGCCTTCCGGACATATCGCGAGCGAGAGACGCGCGCCGATGGGTACGTCGTCTCGCACAAGATGACCTGGGGACCGTTAGGAGACCAGCGTGTACGCGGCAGTGCGGCGGTACGAAGGGGTGACCGATCCCGCGGAGGCGGGACGCCGAGTGGCCGAGGGATTCGTGCCTCTCCTTCGCCAGGTGCCCGGATTCGTAGCCTATTACTGGGTTGATGCCGGGGATGGAGTGATGGTCTCCACCAGCGTCTTTGAAGACCGAACCGGGGCCGAAGAGTCGGTCCGGAGGGCGACTGGCTTCGTGCGGGACAACCTCGCGACACTGCTTCCCAACCCTCCCCAGGTCACGGCCGGCCAGGTTGTGGCCGCTGGATAGCGGACCTCCGCAGCGGGTCACCTCGGCGGTCGTCCGGGGCCCCAAGGCCAATCCAGGTGCACCAGTTGGTCAGGTTCGGGCACACTGCGCTGGTGAACGCTCATACAGCCCCGTCTGCACAGGAACAGGCAATCCGTCATGTCGCGTCGCTGTCATCCGGGCCTCCGGTCGACCCCGCGCTGCGAGTGACCCTGAACTTTCACCCGGACCGCACGGTGCGCGGTCGGCCGATCCTGCTCGCATTGGCCGAGGACGGCGTCTATCACTCGCAGTTCGTCACGGGAACGAGCAACGGCGGCTTGACGGCCCACCCCGGCGGTGACCGGTGGCGCTGGGAGAGCCGGATCTTCGGGGGCGCGTATGACCACGCGCCTGGGCACGAGCGCCCTGTCTACGGCGCGCTGGACTTCCGGCGCAGGCCGCTCGGCGGGGCGCCCCGGTTCGGCTCCGCGCACTTTCGGCTGACTGCTGAGGTCCTTCCACGAGCCACGTTCTGCTACCCGGACAGCGTCTTCGAACCGTCGGCCTTCGGTGTCGCGGCCCGCATGTCCCTCATAGAGCTGGCTGAGGCCGACGGCCAGGACGCACTCGACGACTACATCGAGGCACAGGTGCACGGGCCGCTCGTCCTGGACCGCGATGTCGAGGCATTGATCCTGGACCCGAGCTTCCGAGGAACGGCAGTGGAAGCCGCAGCCCGCCGCCTGCCATGCCCGCTCGAATGGCACCCAGGACTCAGGCTTACGGTCGAAGAGCTCGGACGCCACCCGGACTACCGCGGACAGGAGTACGTCGACCTGGGAGCCGAGATCGCCGTTGACGGCTACCTCGATCCCCGGATTGTCGGAGACGCCGCACGCACCGGACTCCATGACCAGCAGGCGCTCAAGAAGGTGTGGCACTGTCTGGCGCGCTTCGGGGCGGCCGAGGAGCGCAACGCCTGATCAGGCAGGCATTCGGGCAGTTCCCGTACCCGACTCCACCACTACGGCAGACCTGGTCAGACGCCGCCGTGGAGGTCGAGGGCGGCCTCGTCGGCACCGGTCTCGCCTGGACGGCTGACCGGCCGGCACCAGGCGCCAGGAGTGGACGCGCATCGCCGGAGGCGGTTCCCCGCTTCCCGACTCGACCACCGACCGGCACACGACCGTCGGAGGCGTCAGGGTGCCACCCCCCGGCGGGGTGCGGGCGAGGCATCACCCGCGCTCCGCCTGCTACGCGCCGATCTGCATCGCGCCGACGGAGACCGGAAACGCTCGGTGAGCCCGAAATACCCGGTCCCCGGGCCTGGTTGATCGCCTGCGTCGTGCTTACGTAGACTCGCTGACCTCGTGTACGGGCGACCGATTGGGCGGATCGACGGTCGGGCAGAGGGCGGAGGGGCAAGGCATGGCCCAGGTGGACAAGGTCGAACAGCGGTTGGCCGGTGAGCTGTTGCCGGGGGAACAGGTGCAGTACGGCATCCTCGGTTTCAGGATCGGCGGAATTCGCAAGACCATGATCGGTGGGGCCGCAGGAATCGCCGGAGTGGCGGGCACAGCGGCGATGGCTGTGGCCACGAGCGGTGCCAAGGCCGACGTTCCCGCCGCGCAGCTTCCATTGCCGGGCCGGTTCATCGTCGGGCTCACCGACCAGCGCCTGATGGTGTTCTCGATCGGGGGATTCTTCGTCGCCAAACCGAAGAAGCTGCTGCATGCCTACGCCCTGGACCAGCTTGCATGGATATCCGAGCCCGAACTGATCGCAGGCGTGGCGCAGGCGCTCAGGGTCTTCATCGGTGTGGCGGGTGCAGGGGTGTTGAGCTTCGAGTTTCCGCGGCTGCAGGTCGCCGAAGCCCGCAGCATGGTCAGGCGGATCGAGAGGGGCATGCCCACTCCTCAAGCGTAGGCCCGCTATGCCGGCCGTCACGCTCCCGCCGCCTGACACGGTCATCCAGGTCCACAAGTCCGAGTTGCGGGCAGAGGGATCACGGGTGATCAGCCCTGCTTGACCAGGACCTGGAACGCCTGCACCAACGGGCCGCCGAACAGAGCAGCCGCGCCGTGGCTCGGCGCTGCCGGCCTCTCACCGGCCGGGTCCCGCAGGACACCCCCCTGCTTCCCGGGCCGGGCTGCGGGCAGGTCGGCCGGCGGCGGGGACGGCGTCTTCCCGTTGACGACCGCCCGCCGTCCCGATGACCCGCGTGTCGTGCAGCCGGGTCACATTGCGCGGGAGAGACGTCGGATGCCTTCGTCGATCTGGTCGACGGAGGTTTCTCCGTAGGTGAGGCGGAGGTAGGCGCCGTCGGGTTCTGCAGGGAACCAGGGGGTGCCCGAGGAGACGAGAACTCCGGCTGCCAGTGCGCGTGCGGCGAGGGCGTCGGAATCGGTGCCGTCCGGGAGCCTGACCCACACGTGCATGCCGCCCCGGGGCACACGTGACGTCCGCCTCGGGCAGGTGGGCGGCGAGGGCCCGTAGGAGGGTGTCGCGGCGGTGGGCGAGCTGGCGGGAGACACCGCGCAGGTGGCGGGGCAGGGCGGTGGAGGTGAGGAAGTCGAGTGCGGTGGCCTGCAAGGGGCCCGAGACGTAGAGGTCGTCGAGGGCCTTGGCCGCGCGCAGCCGGGTGAGGGCCGGGCCTCGGGCGGCGAGCGCGGCGACGCGTAGGCCGGGGGCGATGGTCTTGGTGAGAGAACGGACGTGCACGACGTGTCCGGTCTCGTCCTCGGACATGAGCGTGGGGGGGGGTACGGGGGTGTCGATGGCCAGGTCCCGGGCGTAGTCGTCCTCGATGACGAATGCGGAGTGCCGGGCCGCGGTGTCGAGGAGCCGGGCGCGGCGTTCGGGGGCCAGGGTGGTTCCGGTGGGGTTGGCGTACAGGGGCTGGGCGACGACGAGGTGTGCCCCGGTGCGGGCGAGGGCTTCGTCGAGCAGGTCGGTACGCATGCCATGGGCGTCGGTGGGGACGGGGACGACCTCGGGACGAGCGGCGATCATCCTGGGGTTGCTGCCGGCGGTCACCGCGATGTTCGCCCAGGTGATCGGAGGCGAGCGGCTCCCGGCCGGTTTCTGGGCGGCGTCCCTGGCGGGGATCGCCGTGCTCACCGGATGTCTGCTGCTGACCCGGCCCGGTGCGGCGGCCGCCGGGTTCGGCTGGGGAGACCTGACCATGCTGGGGGCCGCCCTGTGTTCCGGTTTCGGGTACGCGGTCGGGGCCAGGGAGGCCAGGAGTGTCGGCGGTGCCTGCAGCATCTCCTGGTCGCTCGTCCTGCTGCTGCCGTTCTCGATCCCGGCCGCGTCCGTCGCCTTCCTGACCGGCACCTACGATCTGAGGCCCTCGGTGGTCTTCGGGATCGCCTACATCGCCATCGTCTCCCAGCTGCTGGGGTTCTTCGCCTGGTACGGCGGCCTGGCTCGCGGCGGCATCGGCCGCGTCGGCCAGATCCAGCAGATCCAGCAGATCCAGCCGATCCTCACCCTCGTCGCCTCCGCCGTGCTCCTGGGCGAACCCCTCACGGCCGGCGCCTACCTCGTCGGATTCGCCATTGCCGCACTCGTGTGGCTCGCCCAACGCGCTCGTACCACAGCCGCTCAGACGGTCACCCGTACTCGGCTCGCACCCCCATCCGCCGTCACGGACCGGCTGGACCACGAGAACAACGGATCTTGATCAGTGAGGACACCCCGTGGACAACCCCGAGTTTCGCCCGCCGAACTCGCCGGTGCAGGTCGGAGCCGCGCGTCGTACAGGCCGTCACCCACCCGGAGCTGCAGGACGAGGGCACGGTGCATCGCCGCGACAAGCTGGTGCAGCGCCAGGACGAGGAGGTGCAGGACCCCCTCGTCCTGGCACTCCTGCCGGAGGTTGTCCCGGGCAGGTCGGCTTGCCCGGCCTGGTTGCCCCCGAGGTGCAGCAGGTTGCCCCGCCCGGACGCCGCTGCGCCCTCGGCGGTGCAGCGCGACCCGCTGCACCGCGCTGCGTGCTGCACCACCTGGGCCCCGGTGCAGCACGGCGCCGGCCGACGTCACCGCCAAGCTGCTGCACCCGCTGCTCACGGTCCGGCCCGGGCATCAAGGAATCGCCCGGGAAACCTTGGTGACCCCTCCGCATACCTTGATGCCGCAGGTCACAGCCACCGAGCCGTCCGGGTGCCCGGCGTCCTGGCGGTCGACCCGGGAACGGCAGGTCGCTCGGCCCCACTGTGACCACCCGTCCCGGCGGCCGAACCGGGCCGCGTTCGTACGCGGCGCCACTCACCTCAACAGCTCCACCACCGGGTCGCGCGCCACGCCCTCGCAACGTTGAAGGGGTCCACCGCCGAGCACCACCAGCGCCGGCACACCACATCGGACAAGGCGCAGAGCCAAGTCCCGGACGACCTCCAGCCCCCACGGCCTGGCCGCTTCCGACAGCAACACCGCCGCCCACCGCTAGACGTGGCGGCTCGAAGGAGCAGCCGGGCCGGACGCCGCCGGCCTGGACACACCCCATCCGGGTGGATCGGCCGGTCCGCGTGTGTCGAATCGTCGTTCGCACGACGAACGGTGTTCTGATTTCACGACGCGGAACGTTGGGAGGCGAACACGTGGCTACTGAAGCGAGGCCGGGACCGACCGGAACGGGCGCAGGGGCATCACGACGCCGCGTCCTGACCACGGCCATGCTGGGATCGGCATTCGCGGCACTGCCGGGACGGGCCGTCGGTGCCGGGCAGGACGCCTTGCACGAAGGGGCGTACGGCGGCACGGATCACGCCCGCGGAGGTGAGGCGGGCGCTGACGGCACGGAGGCCGGCGCGCTGGTGCGTCCGGCTGAGAGCACCGCGGGGGACTGGACTCACGTCGCAGAGGAGCTGGGCCGCAAGGGCAGCATGCTGGGCAAGCTGATCTACCGGACGGCTTTCCCGCGCACCGACCTGCACGTCGTCTCCCACGGCGTCACCGTGTCGCCGGAACTCGCCGTCGGCTCGCACGTGTCCTTCATCCGCTATGCCGACAACACCACCCTGACCATGGGAGAACTGGCCGTCACCGAGGCGGAACTGCCCCCGGTGATCGGCGCGCTGCAGTCACACGGCATCGAGCAGGTGGCCATTCACAACCACCTGCCCGCTCACACTCCCCGTATCGTGTGGATCCATACACACGGACACGGTCCGAACGCCCCGGCCCTGGCCCGAGGCCTGCGCGCCGCGTTCGCCCACACGGGTACGCCGCCCGCCAAGTCCTCGACGACTCCACCGAAGAAGCTGGAGCTGGACACGGCGGGCATCGACGCCGCCCTGGGCACCACAGGCACCGTCTACGGCAGTGTCTACAAGTCCGCCTTCCTGCGCCGCGAG
This sequence comes from Kitasatospora sp. NPDC057542, assembly GCF_042801945.1. Lineage (NCBI taxonomy): Bacteria > Bacillati > Actinomycetota > Actinomycetes > Kitasatosporales > Streptomycetaceae > Kitasatospora > Kitasatospora sp. NPDC057542. The sequence continues at coordinate 3,596 of NZ_JBHVFE010000012.1, read as the reverse complement.
ACGATCACCGACGGCAACTATGCCCTGCCGCCCGGTTCCGGGGCGACCACGGCCTTCAGCTTCCAGCCGGTGGGGGGAGGCCGCGCTGCGCTCAGCGGGGATGTCGCCGTGATGGCCGGTGAGGCGCAGCACGTGCTGGGCGTACTCCAGCGCGACGGGATCGGGATCGTCGAGCTGCACAATCACGGCTTGGTCGACTCGCCCCGCATGTTCTTCATCCACGTCTGGGCCGTCGACGACGCCGTGAAGATTGCGCGGGCCCTGCATTGTGCGGTGGCCGCCACCAACGCCGTACCCGCCAATGGGGCAGGAGGGGGCGAGTAGCGGGCCTGTCGGCAGCGACCCATGGGCCGTGGTCCACGAGAACCGCTTCCTCGGTGACCCCACCGTGGCTGCGCGGGGTCGGCCGTGTGCCCGTCCGGGCACGGTCTCGCGCTGGTCGGCCCCGATCTGCCGCCGGTCACCGTGGTGCCGGACCCCCACGACGACCTCCCCCACACCCGCACCGCCCAGGCCGCCCACAACCCCACAACGGGCCGGGCCACCATCCCCCCACCATCGGCACCGACTCCACCATCGGCCTGGCCTACGGCATCCTCGCCGCCCTCGCCCTGGCCGCCTCGGCCACCGGCTGTCTGCTCACCCTCACCGCACTGGCGCTCACCGCCCTCACCGCCCTCACCGCCGCGAACCCTGCACGCCGCCGCGAGGCCCGCACCCTCCTCGCCCTGCTGCTCAACCGCAGGCCCTGACCGCCGACCGCGCCGACCCCGGAGTTTGAACGGGAACGCATGTCGCCTCCACACGCGCCGCCGCCGGCGGGGGTGGAGGCGGCGACGGCGCTCCCCATCCGGCGGCCCACCGGGCGACAGGATCCCCAAAGCCGCTGGGCCGTCTCGGTGCGGTGCCTGGCCTGCGGGCTGCCTGCCGCCGGATGGGCTGGCCTGTGCGTCGCAGGGTGCCGGAGTCCCGGTACTCCGGAAGGCACTCGGCGAGGGGCCTGTTCAGATGACTCCTCGGGCTGCCTGTCGCTGTGCCGTGGTCGTCCGCCGCTAGCGTGGCGGGCATTCCGTCTCCTCGCGATGCCGCCGCATCGCGAGCCGATCCCTGGAGTGACGCCATGCGCCGCATCACTGCCGTCCTCACCGGAGCCGTTGCGCTGTCGGCCGCTTTCACCTCCCAAGCCGTCGCGGCGCCCGCCGTGATCGATGCCCCCAACGCCAGGGCCGCCGCCGAAGTGGGCTATCGCGGCGAGCTGCTGAGGCAGAAGAACGTGGTCGACAGCTTTCAGGTCGCGGAGGGCCTCTACTGCGTCATCGTCGATCCGAACGCCGGCATCAACCTGCCCAGTGCCCTGATTCTGGGCAACGCTGGTGGCCACGCGACCAACGTCCACACGATCGGGCAGCCCACCACGTCGTGCAACGGCCGGCGGGACGCCATCACCGTCGTGACCCTCAAGGACAACCTGCCGAAGTCCGACAGCTTCACCATCGCGGTGCTGTAGCAGTCGGACAGCCCCCTGACGGAGTCCGGGCACGGCACCCTGTGTCCGGACTCCGAGCGCATCGGGGAGCTTCTCGACGGCCAGACGGATCACGGTGCCCTCGATGACGGGCAGTGGACCGTCGTGGTCGACCCAGGCCGCCCGTCGGGTCAGCTTGGGGTGGAGCGGTCCCACGCCTGCGCCACCGCTGTCCCGTAGCGACGGGTCTCGGCGGTCGTGACCGCCTGCTCGGTGCCCCGGGTCTCGGACTGGCCGAAGACGAACTCGCCGCCGTGCTTGGGCGGCCGGCCTCCCCGCGGGTTGTGGACGCGCGGCCGAGTGGGGCGGCGCATGACCCGGTCCGAGCGGAGCAGGCCGAGGATCTGCACCGGTAGCCCGGCCAGCACGTGGGCGATACGCGGGGCGTCGTAGCCGGCGTCGAGGACAACCAGGATCTCCGGATCACCCTCCTGCCAGTGACTGGCGGAGACCAGGCGTTCGACCCACGTCGCGGAGCTGGGCGGTGGTGACGGCAGCGACGTCGGCGCCGGGCTCCCTGTACTTCCGCTCCTCGGGAAAGGGCGCGCGAACGTACGTGACCCACTGGGGTGCGCAGGCGCCGATCGTCTCGTAGTTACGTTGTGCCTCGGCAAGGCTCAACGTCCCGTTCGGACCGCGCCCTTGTCGTCGCTGGTCACGTTGCCACAGATAGCAGCAGTCACCGACAGTCCGAACACGGCCGGAGGTTGAACGTCAAGCCCAGCGGCGGTGTCCGAACCTCAGGCTGTCCGAGCGGCCTCGACGTGGGTGGCCGAGGAGATGCCATGCTCACAGTCTCATCGGGCCACTACGCTGCCGGAATGATCCATCCGTCGCCCCGACCGCTGACCCTCGAAGCCGCCAAGGACCTCCAGGGTCTCCTCCGTGCCGAGATCGGGCCGGGCCTCGGCGAGCAGGAGCTCGATGACATCGAGGGCCGGTTCGGCTTCCGCTTCGCGGCGGACCACCGGGTCTTCCTCTCCGCCGGACTCCCACACGGGTCGCGAAGCTGGCCGGACTGGCGCCACGGTGACCCTGAGGACCTGCGGGCGCGCCTGTCCTGGCCGGTCGAGGGCGTGCTGTTCGACGTCGAGCACAACGGATTCTGGTACCCGGACTGGGGGCCGAAGCCCGCCGAGACGTCGGACGCGCTGCGGATCGCACGAATCGAACTGGCGGCCGTCCCGCAGCTGGTCCCGCTCTACAGCCACCGCTACCTGCCCGGCACGGCAGGCGAGTCGGGCCATCCGGTGCTCTCGGTCCACCAGACCGACATCATCTATTACGGGAACGACCTCTCCGACTACATTCGGCATGAGTTCACTGGCCGGTCGAATGGGCATTCCCGGACTCGTGCGACGGTCGGATTCTGGTCGTACATCGTCGAGGGTTGCCCGGAGACCGCGTTCACCACGCCGCACGATCACTACGCCGCAACCCCGGCGGAGGCGGTTGAGCACCTGCGGATGCTGGCGCTGGAGCGTCTGCTCGGGCGCCAGGTCCACGACGACCAGTTGGTCCAGGCCGGGCTGGTGTCGCTGGCGCTCGATGTGGAGGCACCGTCTCTACGGCTGCTCGCCGGCCTGTCGCACGACGAATACGGGCAGGCCTGCGTGCTCTTCGAGCAGGTGCTCACCGAGCTGGGTCTCGCCTCAAGTCTTCCCGCCAACGACACCGACCTTCCGTGGGAGTCGGCCCGCTGGGAGCTTGTCCGCTGGTGGCTCAGGCTGATCGTGAAGGGAAGTACGGCACCCGCAGCCGGTGGCGGCGTGATCGCGTACGACGGTTGGGGTGTGCTGGCCCGGCCCGAGGCACTGAAGCCGCTGGTCGACCTGGTCAACGACTGGGAGGCGAACGAGCACGACACACGCGAGGAGATCGCCAACGCAATCGTCACGGAGGCCGAGCGGCTGCTTGCCGGCCCATGGCCCCCGCACACGGGCTGATCCCGATCCCGGACGCGCGGTCATGTCGAGAGGGGCTGTGGACCCCTCCGGTGGCCCCGTGTCGCGGAAAAGGCCAGTCCCGGCCGCCGAAAAGGCGGCCGGGTCTTCGTAAAAGACCCACCCGC